>MWBW01000023.1 GCA_002069725.1 Firmicutes bacterium ADurb.Bin248
TCTCTGCGGGGCCGCCGCAAAACGCGGGAGCTTTTCTTATGGCCCGCGCGCGCTCCCCCTTCCCTTTGCCCGCCGCATTTGCTATACTTTTCCCGGAAGGATGGTGGGAAACATGAGATTGGCTTCAGATTTCAGGCGCGCGGCGCGCGATGCCCTCGCGGGCAGGTGGGGGCTTGCTTTGGCGGTGTCGCTCGTCGCGGCTCTGCTCGGAGGCGGCATAAGGGGCGGAATACAGTTCAATTTCAATACGAACGACCTGTCGAGCATTTACGACGCGGGCGGGATCAACCTCGCGGCGGTGCTCGGCCTGCTGCGGCTGCCCGTGGAGAGCCTGAACGCGGCGCTTACGCCGTTTTCCAACATAATTATGCTCTACGGCATCGCCGTGTTCCTCGTCGGCGGCGCGGCGGAGCTCGGGCACAGCCTGTTCTACGTCAGGCTCATGCGCGGCGAGAGGCCGGAGTTTGAGACGCTCTTCTCGCGCTTTTCGATCTTCGGCAAGGCGCTCGGGCTCCGGCTGTTCATGGCGCTGTTCATACTGCTCTGGTCGCTGCTGCTCGTCATACCCGGCATCGTCGCGGGCTACAGCTACCGCATGGCGCCGTATCTGATGGCGGAGCACCCGGAAATGGGCATCCGCGAGGCGGTGGACGAGAGCAAGCGGCTGACCGCGGGCTACAAGGGGCGTTGGTTCTGCCTCGATTTGAGCTTCATCGGCTGGGGGATACTCTGCCTGTTTACGCTGGGCATCGGCTTTCTGTGGCTCAACCCTTACATGAGCGCCGCGAGCGCGGAGTTCTACCGCGGCATACTCGCGGACAACGCGGGAAGCGCCGGCGGCATGGGCGGCGCGGATTACGAGCGGGACGCGCAATCCGGTTTCGGCGGCCCCGAAAGGATCTGACCTGCGCACGGGAGGTACGGCGTATGGACATCACCATACAGATGCGTTCCGTCGAGATGCTCGTGAAGTTCCTCAAGCATGACGTCGCCAACATATCGCCCTACGGCTACACGCTGCAAAAAACGCGCTACCTGCCCGAGGGCGGCGCGAGCGCGCCTTTGCCGCGCGGCGTTCCCGAGGAGCAGGGCGTGCCGAGCGCCGCGCTCGCGCGCTTTTTCGCCGACATCGGCGCCGAGGCGGATACGCTTGCCGTGCACGGGGCGCTCGTCATGCGCCGCGGCCGCGTGATCGCCGCGGGCTGCTTCGCCCCCTACCGGGCCGAGGTCCCGCACATGCTCTACTCGATGGCGAAAACCGTCACGGGCATCGCCGTGGGCATCGCGGCGGACGAGGGTTACCTCTCGTTGGACGAGCGGCTCATCGACATCTTCCCCGAATACGTCAACGCCGCGCAGGCCAAGATTTTACGCGCGCACACGGTGTGGCATCTTCTGACCATGAGCACGGGCTGCCGCTTCAACGAGGTCGGCTCCGCGCTCGACCAGAACTGGGAGAGGATGTTCATGGAATCCATACCCAAGTTCGAGGCGGGAAGCGCGTTCGAGTACAATTCCATGAATTCCTACATGCTCGCGGCCATACTCCGGAGGCGCACGGGCGTGAGCCTTACGGACTTCCTCCGGCCCCGGCTCTACGAGCCGCTGGGCATCGCGCGCTACGATTGGGAGAAATGCCCGCAGGGCGTCGAGAAGGGCGGCTGGGGGCTCTCGCTGACGCTCGAGGACGCCGCCAAGCTCGGCCAGCTCTACCTCAACCGCGGCGTGTGGAACGGCAGGAGGATACTCAGCGAAGCGTGGTGCCGCAACGCCATGCGGCCGCAGATCAAAACGCCCAACGGCGAACTGAAGCACGGCTACGGCTACCAGATGTGGATGGCCGACGGCGAGGGCTCCATCCAGTTCAACGGCGCGTTCGGCCAATACGTACTGGCCATGCCCAAATACGACGCGGTCGTCGCGATATACAGCGGCAGCGCGAACCTGTTCGCATCCGGCACGCTGGGCGGCCACATACGCAAGCTCTTCTCATCCGTTTCGCCGCGGCCCCTGCCGCCGGACCCGGAGGCGCACGCCGCGCTGCTCGGCGCCCTGGGCGCGCTTTGCTATGCGCCTTCCCTGCCCGACGGCCTCGGAACGGACGCGGGGGAGTTCCGCCGCATCGCCGACATGCTCGACAAGCGCGAATACGCGCTCGACAACAACACGGGCGGCCTGTTCCCGCAGGCGCTGCAGGCTGTGCACGGCAACTTCACGGCGGGCTGCGATATGCTGCGCTTTGAGAAGCGCGACGGGGGCCTGCTCGTCTATTTCTACGAGCGCGAGGAGCGAAACGCCCTGTTCATCCGGCCGGACGGCGGCTTTGCGCAGGGCCGGGCCGCCATGAAGGGCGAGGTGCAGCTGACCGGCGCGCGCGCCGTGTGGAAGCTGCTGCCCGGCGAGATCCGCCTGTTCATCGTCTGCTCCTTCATCGAAACGCCGGACACGCGCATGATCTCCATCGAGATCCGGCAGAACAGGCTGCACATCGTATTCGACGAGAGGCCCTCGCTCGGGCGCGTCATGGATATGCTCTTCGAGCTCGTGGGCATTTCGCAGGTGGCCTACATCAAGCGCATGCTCTCGGAGATGCGGCGCGAGCACGTCGAAAACCTCGTGCGCTCCATGACCGTGCCGGAAGCGGACGGCACGCAGATCAGGCAGAACGATGTATTCGTCTAGACAACGGCCTTTCATCTATTCCCATTAACATATAAAAGAATCCCGCCGCCGCGCGATGGCGGCGG
The DNA here is from genome assembly GCA_002069725.1 of Firmicutes bacterium ADurb.Bin248. Lineage (GTDB taxonomy): Bacteria > Bacillota > Clostridia > Christensenellales > CAG-138 > Phil1. The sequence continues at coordinate 2,748 of MWBW01000023.1, forward strand.
GTTCTTTGACGGACCGCGGCGGCGGGGGACGCGATCGGCCGCGCGGCAAAACGGGCTTTTCGCAAGGAAAAATCGCGCGATCAGGCCGTTTTTTGAAAAGCGAAAATATTATATAGAAATGCTACAAAAAATATGATATGATTCTCACTTGTAAATCGGCCCCCGGCGCAAGCCGGCGGCATAACAGAGAAAGAAGCTATGTTTAAAAAGCTGAAAAGCCTGTTGATCGGGCGTACGCTCCAGAGCACCGAGGCCGAACACGAGAAGTTCAACGTGCTCTGGGGCCTTCCCATACTCTCGAGCGACGCGATCTCCTCCGTTTCCTACGCGTGCGAGGAAATACTCATGGTGCTCGTGCCCGTGGTGGCGCTCGGGGCGTACAAGCCCCTGCTGCTGATCGCCGCGGCCATCATCGTGCTACTGTTCATACTCGTGTTCTCGTACCGGCAGACGATCGACAACTACCCCAACGGCGGCGGCTCGTACAGCGTCGCCACGGACAACCTCGGGCATGTGCCGGGCCTCATCGCGGCATCGTCCCTCTCGATCGACTATATACTCACGGTCGCCGTGAGCGTGAGCTCGGGCGTGGCGGCCATCGTGTCCGCGTTTCCCGAGCTGCTGCCCTACAAGGTGTGGATCGCGCTTGCCATCGTCGCGCTGCTCACGCTGGGGAACCTTCGCGGCATACGCGAGTCGAGCGTGCTCTTCGGCGTGCCGACGTACATGTTCATGCTCACGGTGCTCGCGATGATCTTCGTGGGGCTCATCAAGGTGCTCGTGCGCGGCACGGTTCCCGTGGAACCTTCCGTGCAGGCCGCCGCGGCCGCGTCCTCGCTTGGGGATATGAGCATCGTGCTGCTGCTCAAGGCGTTCTCCTCGGGCTGCACGGCGCTCACGGGGGTCGAAGCCGTCAGCAACGGCATACCCAACTTCCGCCATCCCGCGCAGAAGCACGCCAAGCAGGTGCTCACGCTGCTCGCGCTGATCGTGCTGGTCATATTCGGCGGCGTATGCACGCTGGCCTCGGTTTATAAAATCGCGCCGCAGCACGACGTCACGGTCATGGCGCAGATCGCCATACAGGTGTTCGGCGCGCACTCCGTGATGTTCTACGCCGTGCAGGTGACCACGGCGATCATACTGATCATGGCGGCGAACACCGCTTTCGCGGACCTGCCGCTGCTGCTCTCGCTGCTCGGGCGCGACGGCTATATGGCGCGCCAGTTCACGAGCCGCGGGGCGAGGCTGAGCTTCTCCAACGGCATCATACTGCTCTTCCTCGTGGCGAGCGTGCTGATCGTCGTGTTCCATGCGGAAACGCACCAGCTTATCCCGCTTTACGCGGTGGGCGTGTTTCTGTCCTTCACGCTCTCTCAGGCAGGCATGTTCAAGCGCTGGATTACGCGCCGGGAGGGCAACTGGCACCACAAGGCCGTCATCAACGGCATAGGCACGGCGGTTACGGCCGTCACCTGCGTCATCATCGCGGTGAGCAAGTTCACGCACGGCGCGTGGATGGTCATCGTGTGCATACCGCTGCTGGTCCTGCTGATGCTGCGCATCAAGCGGCACTACATCCATGTGCGCGCGAACCTCTACATCGAGGGCGAGGGCAGGAACGCCATCTTCCGCGAACAGCCCGCGGGGCACATCGTCGTGCCCGTGCAGTCGGTCAACAAATCCTTCATCAAGGCGCTCAACTACGCGATGTACCTCAACGGCGAGAAGGAGGTCTATCACGTCAGCGTGGACCCCGCCGCGACCGAGAAGGTGCGCCGCCATTACGAGGAACTCGGCACGGACATCCCCCTCGTCGTGGAAAACGCGCCGTACCGAAACGTCAACGAGGTGCTCTACGAGCACATCCGCCGGAAGCACGGGGAGCTCGGCAAGCACGAAATGCTCACCGTCGTCATGCCTCAGTTCATCATACCGAAATGGTGGAACAACCCCCTGCACAACCAGACTGCCCGGCTGCTCAAGGGCAAGCTGATGAAGTTCCGCAACATCGCGCTGGTGACGATACCGTACATTATAAACGAGTAATGCAATTGACAATCAGTTGACGGTGAAACGGCTTTCCGCTTGAACGGAGGCCGTTTTTGATGCGGGGAAACGGGCTGTCGTGAACGTTTGGCGTGGACTCCCCCGCGATTCAAAAGCGCGATTCCGCGGGCGGACGATATCCGCGCCTACGGCGGACAAACGCCCTTCGCCGTGAAAGCGAAGGATGCTTGAAATTCGCTTGGTTGCCAATTGTCAATTATCCAGCGTCACCGTAACGACTTCCGGCGGGTTGCCCAGGCGCACGGGGAACAGGCTTTCGCCGAGGCCGCGGCTCACAACCATGGCGGAGCCGCCTTCCCGGTAAAGGCCGCTCGTATATTTCGGGAAAAAGCCCTGGTGCGGCGCGAACAGGCCGCCGACGAGGGGCAGCCTGATTTGCCCGCCGTGCGCGTGGCCGCACAGCGCCAGATCGACCCCGCACGCGCGGTAGAGCGCGAACAGCTCCGGCCGGTGCGAGAGCAAAAGCGTGAAGCCGCCCCGCGAAGTCCACTTAGAAAGGAGCTCTCGCATGGCGGCGGGCGCCGCGCCCCTTTCATGGAACGCCGGGTCGCGAAGGCCGAGCACGCGAATGGACGCGCCGCCGCGCCGTATCTGCTCAACCCCGTCGAACAGCGCGCGGACGCCGCGCTGTTCAAGCGCCGCGCGGATTTCCCCGCTCCTGCCCGAGAGCGCCTCATGGTTGCCGGGGACGTAAAACGTCGGCGCGAGCATCGCGGCGCCTTCGGCGAACTCCAGCGCGGGAGCGAGGTCGAAGCGGCGGCGGTCGACGATGTCGCCCGTGACGGCGACGAGGTCCGGCTTCGCGGCGCGGACGGCTTCGAGCAGCAGGCGCTGCCCTTCCCCGAAGCGCGCGGAATGCAAATCGGAAATGTGAACGATGCGCAAGCCCTCAAACGCCGCGGGCAGCCGCGCGCCGCTGAACGTGTAATGCGAAACGCAGATCACGGCGCCCCCTCCCTTGCCGCAGGCGAAACTCCCCCGCGGCAGGCCGGGCAATAGCCGTAGACCACGAGCTTATGGCCGGAGATGCGGTAATCCGTCTCCTGCTCGAGCGCTTTCTCATAGCCCGCGAGCGGGCAGCGCTCGAGCGAGCGGATCTCCCGGCAGCCCAGGCAGATCAGGTAATGGCGGTGCGCCGCGCGGCTGAATTCGAAGAACGCGCGCGGATCGCCGGGTATGCTCAGCTTGGCGGCGAGCCCTTTTTCGCACAGCGCCTCTATGGCGCGGTAGACGGTCGAAAGGTTCGCGGCGACGCCTTTTTCGCGAAGCGCGAGGTATACCTGCTCCGCGGAGAGCGGCGCGGCGCTTGCCTCGAGCAGCGAGAGCACCGCCGCGCGCGGGCGGGTGTTTCGAAGGCCGCTTTGGGCGAGCGCGCTTCCGGCATCGAGCTTTTCCTTCATGGCGCGCCCTCCGCTTCATCCGGGCGAAGCCCGCGTTGCCCGAGCTTTTCCATGAGCGCGCGCACGCCGAAGACCGCGAAGTAGCACGCCGCGCAAAGCACCACGATGGACGCGCCGGAAGCGATGTCGAGCGCGTAGGAGACCCAGAGCCCGGCCGTGCAGCAGAGCGCGCCGATGAGCACCGCGTAGAGCATCCGTCTCTTGAGGTTGCCCGTCAAAAGCCCCGCCGTCGCGGCGGGCGCGGTGAGCAGCGCCATGACCAGTATGATGCCCACGACGCGAATGAGCGCGACAATGGTCATCGCGACGAGTATGAGAAGCAGGTATTCGAGCACGGCGGTCCTGACGCCGAGGATCGCGGCGAATTCTTCGTCAAACAGATACGCCTTCCAGTCGTTGTAGAACATGGCCACGACGAGCGCCACAATGGCGCTCAGCGCGAGCGCCATCGTAAGATCCGTCCGCGTGACCGAGAGTATGCCGCCGAACAGGTACGACGTGAGATCCGGCGGATAGCCCGGCATCAGGCCGATGAACAGCACGCCCAGCGCCATGCCCAGCGACCAGAACAGGCCCACTATGACATCCGAGCGCGTGCCGCCCTTTCTTTTCACATAGCCGATGCCGACGGCCGCGAGCACGGAGAACAGGAACGCGCCGAGTATGGGCTCGAAGCCCAAAAGATAGCCGAGCCCCACGCCGCCGTAGGACGTGTGCGCGATGCCCCCGCTCATCATGACGAGCTTCTTCTCGATGACGATCACGCCCACGATGCCGCAGGCGACGCTCGCGAGCAGCCCCGAGAACAGGGCGTTCCTCAAAAATTGATATTGAAACAGCGCTTCAAACACAACAGCCTCCTTCCCCGTGCTCCGCGAGCACGCGATGGGGTACGCCGTGGGCGATCAGGTCCACGGGACAGCCGTACAGAGAGTTGACGACGGGCGAAGTCAGCTCAGGCTCGCCGTGGTAGACGAGCCTCCCGTTGAGGCAGGCGAGCTTTTTCACCTGCGCGGACACGGCGAGCAGGTCGTGCGTGACGAGTACGATGGTCATATCCCGGTTGAGCTCGCTCAAAAGAGAATAGATCTGCTCGCGCGAGGATGCGTCCACGCTGGCGGTCGGCTCGTCGAGCAGCAGCAGCTTCGGCTTTGCGGCGAGAGCGCGCGCGATGAGCATCTTCTGAAATTCGCCGCCCGAAAGGTCGGAAAGCCTTCTTGCCGCGAGATGGCCGACTCCCACGCGCTCCGCGAGCGAGCGGGCGGCGGCCTCGTCCTCTTTCGAGTACGCGAAGAACGGTGCGAGGCCTTTTTTAAGCCTGCCCGTGAGGATCACCTCGAGCAGCGTGATGGGGAAGCGCTTGTCCATCGCGGCGAACTGGGGCACGTATCCCACGGCCGCGCGGCCGCCGCCCGGAGGCGCGCCGAACACCTCGACATGGCCGGAGGCCGGCTTGACGAGGCCGAGCATCGCCTTGAGCAGCGTGGACTTGCCGCCGCCGTTGGGACCGATGATGCCCAGGTACTCCCCCTCGCAAACGTCGAGCCGGACGTCCGTGAGCGCGGCCGTTTTGCCGTAATAGACCGAAAGGCCCTCTATGCGCACCGCGCGCCCGTTCATTTGAGCGCCTCCGCGAGCGCGTCGGCCATCGCCATGAGGTTGTTGATATAATCCTCGGAGAGCGGCGAGAGCATGACCGCCTCCCCGCCGATCTCCTCGGCGAATGCGGCCGCCTGCCGGATTGACATTTCCTCCTGATAGAAAACGAATTTGATGCCGTTTTCCCGCGCGAAGTCCGCGACCTCCTCGAGGCGCTGCGCGGTCGCCTCCTTGCCTTCCTCCTCGAGGGCGACCATGGCGAGGCCGTAATCCTCGGCGAAGTAGCCGAAAGCCGGGTGGTAGACGATGAAGGTCTTCTTTGCGGTATCCGCGAGCGCGGCGCGGATGTATTCGTCGAGCGCGTCGAGCTCGGCACGATACGCCCGCGCGTTTTCGGCGTAGATCTCGGCGTTCGCGGGATCGAGCGCCGCCATTTCGCGCGATATGGCCTCGATCATGACCTTGGCGCGCCCGGGCGAAAGCCAAATGTGCGGGTCGGGCTCGCCCGCGTCGAACACGCGAGGCGCGTAGACGGCCGCTACTTCGTCCTGAAGCGGCACGACCCCGATTCCCTCCGGGATCGAGGAGAGTATATACGCCTCCTCGACCGGCATGCCTATGGCAAAGTAGATCGACGCGCGGTTAAGCTCTTCCATCTGCGCGGGCGAAGGCTCGAAGGTCTCCGCGCTCGCGCCGGGCGGCACCATGGAAACGATCTCGACGAGATCGCCGCACACCGCCCCGACGAAGGCGGCCTCGGGCGCGATGGTCACGGCGACTGTGATTTTATCCGGATTTTTCCCATCCCCCGGCGCTTTGCCGCCGCCGCAGCCCATCAGAGGGAGCGCGAGCGCTGCGGCGAGGAGCAGGCAGAGTGGGTTTCTTATGGCGAAGCGTTTCATTTCCTACCCTTGCTTTCGTATATTGCAAATCATTCGCATTTGCATGTGCATTGTAAAGCGAACGGGAACGCCTGTCAAGCGCATATTGTGGAAGAAAAGAGGTTTTTGCGATGAAACACGCACCCTACGCGCAAACCATGCTGCTGCCGCTGGGAAAGCCCCGCGCGCGCGCCGAAGTCGCGGGCGGCTCCGCATACCCGAAGCTTTCCGGCCGCGTATCGTTCTACGCCGCGGGCAAGGGCACGCTGTTGACGGCCGAGTTCCGCGGCCTTCCCTACGACGCCGCGCCCTGCGCCTCGAACGTGCTCGGCTTCCACATCCACGCGGGCGGCGCGTGCACGGGCGCTTCCGGTTCGCCGTTCTCGGACGCGCTGGGCCACTATAATCCCGGCGACTGCCCGCACCCCGCGCACGCGGGCGATCTGCCGCCGCTGTTCTCCAACCGCGGCTTCGCGTTCCAGGCGTTTTATACGGAGCGCTTTACGCCCGAAGAAGCCGTCGGCAAGACCGTCATCGTGCACGACAAGCGGGACGACTTCACCAGCCAGCCCGCCGGCGATTCGGGCAACCGCATCGGCTGCGGCGTGATCGAGCGGGTTTAACGCGCGTTTCGGCGCGCCGGTACGACATAAAATCAGGACAAACCGCGGGGGCGCCGGCCGCCGCGTTTCCCCGCGTGCAAACATAATATATCATTTTGCTTCTTTACTTTAGCAGGATGATGTGATAGCATATCAAAGTGTCAGGCGAAACATTCGCGACGGACGGAGGATGTCCGCCCCTGCGGGTTACGGATTATCCGATGCGCGACGGACGGGCGTCGAAAACCTCCCGCGCGGCGCGTTTCCTTGATTGTCCATCGCCCGGGCAGGCGGCCACACAGGCCGCCCCTACGAGGATGACGATATGGACAGGCGTCGAAAACCTCCCGCGCGGCGCGTTTCCTTGACTGTCAATTGTCAATTGTCAATTATCCATTACCCTAACCGCACAACATTTGAAAGTGAGGATACATACCATGAAACTCCGTCAACTCGCCGCCCTCTCCCTCCTGCTCCTGTTCGCGCTCGGCCTTTGCCTTTCCGGCGGCTGCGCGAAACAGGCCTCCGAGGCGCGCACGCTCAAGCTCGGCTTCGACGCGGAATTCCCGCCCTACGGCTATCTGGGCGAGGACGGCGAATACACCGGTTTCGACATCGACATGGCCAAAGCGCTCTGCGAGCGGCTCGGGTGGGAACTCAAGCTCGTGCCCATCAACTGGGACTCGAAGGACATGGAGCTCGAGAGCGGCACCATAGACTGCATCTGGAACGGTTTCACCATCAACGACCGCGAGGAGGAATATGAGTGGACCGACGCCTACATGGACAACTCGCAGGTCTTCATCGTGCGCGCGGACGGCGGCATATCCGATTTCGCGGGCCTCGCGGGCAAGATCGTGGCCGTGCAGAGCGACAGCTCGGCCGAAACCGCCATCGAGGAGGAGGAGAACGCGCAGCTTCTCGCGTCTTTCGCGGAACTCGAAAGGGTCGGCGACTACAACACGGCCTTCATGGAGCTTGAATCCGGCGCGGTGGACGCCATCGCCATGGACATCGGCGTCGCGCGCTTCCAGATGACGGGCCGCGAGGATAGCTTCAGGATACTCGATCAGGCGCTCGTCGCCGAGAAGTACGGCATAGGCTTCCTGCTCGGCAACACCGCGCTCCGGGACGAGGTGCAGGCGGAACTGATGAAGATGGTCGGGGACGGCACGTTCGCGAAGATTTCCGAGGATTGGTTCGGATACGACGTGTGCATCCTGGGGAAATAAAGCGTCATGGCGTTCGGTACCATGCTCCTCCAGCTCGGCGGCGGGATGCTCGTGAGCGTGCTCATCTATGTTTCGACTGCGGTACTCGCGGTACCCCTCGCGCTGCCGCTCGCCTTCGCGCGCATGTCGAAATACCGGGCGCTCCGCCTGCCGAGCGCGGCGTACATTTCCTTCATGCGGGGGACGCCGCTGATGCTGCAGATACTCGTGGTTTACTTCGGGCCGTGGTACCTGTTGGGCATACGTATCGACTTTTCGTATAAGCTCTACGCCGTGATCATCGCCTTCGCGCTCAACTACGCGGCGTACTTTGCGGAAATCTACCGCGCGGGCATCGAGAGCATACCCATAGGCCAGCGCGAGGCCGCGCAGGTGCTCGGCTACACGAAGGCGCAGGCGTTCTTTCGCATCGTGATGCCGCAGGTCGTAAAACGGATATTGCCGCCGATGACCAACGAGGCCATCACGCTCATCAAGGATACCTCGCTCGCTTTCGCCATAGGCGTGATGGAGATGTTCACCTACGCGCGCCAGATCGCGAGCGCCCAGAAGAGCATGCTGCCTCTCGCCGCCGCCGCGGCCTTCTACTATATTTTCAACGCGGCGGTCGCATGGCTCATGGGGCGCTTCGAGAAGCGCCTCGCGTATTACAGGTGACATATGGCAGAGATACTCGGTATGCAAAACATCGTCAAGCGCTTCGGCGCGCGGGAGGTATTAAAGGGCGTGTCGCTCGCGCTCGGAGAAGGCGAGGTCGTTTCCGTGATCGGCCCTTCCGGCTCGGGCAAATCCACATTGCTCCGCGTGGCGGCGCTGCTCGAGCGCGCCGAGGAGGGCGGCCTTTGCTACCTTGGCGAAGCCGCCGCCGCAAATACGCCGCAGGGCGCGCGCTATGCCCCCCGCGCGGCGCTTCGCGCCTGCACGATGCGCTTTGGCATGGTGTTCCAGAGCTTCGAGCTCTTCCCGCACATGAGCGCGCTCGAAAACCTCACAAACGCGCCCGTTCACGTGAAAAAGCTGCCGCGCGACGAAGCCGAAGCCAAGGCGCGGGAGCTGCTCGCGCGGGTCGGCCTCGCGGACAGGGAGGGGAGCTATCCCTATGAGCTTTCCGGCGGCGAGAAGCAGCGCGTGTGCATCGCCCGCGCGCTCGCGATGGAGCCGAAGATGCTCTTTTTCGACGAGCCGACCAGCGCCCTCGACCCCGAGAGCACGCGCGGCGTGCTCGACATCATCCGCGCGCTCGCCGCGGAGGGGATGACCATGCTCGTGGTCACGCACGAGATGCGCTTCGCGCGCGCGGTGGCCGACCGCGTCGTGTTTCTCGAGGACGGCGAGATCGTCGAGCAGGGACTCGCCGCCCAAGTTATAGACGATCCCCAAAACCCGCGCACGCGCGCCTTCTTGACCACCGGGCTCTGATGCGGTAGTATAGGAGCGTACAAAAGCACAGGGGGGACGCGCGCATGTACGAGAGCAGGCTCAGGAGCGAGGAGATGGACGCGCTGTTTCAAGCCGTGCTGACCCTCGGCAGCGAGGAGGATTGCTACCGCTTCTTCGAGGATCTGTGCACGATCGGCGAATTGCAGGCCATGAGCCAGCGCTTCGCCGTGGCGCGGCTTCTAAGGCGCGGCGAAACGTATTCCGTCATCGCGGAAAAGACGGGCGCCTCGAGCGCGACGATCTCCCGCGTGAACCGCTGCCTCGTCTACGGCGCGGCGGGGTATCGCGACGCGTTGACCCGGCTCGGGGAATAGGGCGACACGACATGCGGGCCGCGGATGCGGTCCGCTTTCGCGCGCGAAAATAATAACGGAGGGACACGATGGACAGCATCTTCTACAACGGCAAAGTGAGAACCATGGACGGGCGTACGGCGCAGGCCGTATGCGTCGAAAACGGCGGCATCGCCTTCGTCGGCGGCGACGAAGAGGCGCTCAAAATGAAAACGGGCGGCACCAAGCTCATAGACCTCGGCGGCCGGCTGACGCTGCCCGGCTTCATCGACACGCACATGCATCTGCTCTCCTACGGCGCGAGCCTGTTCAAAGCCTCGCTCGGCCCCGCCAGGAGCAAGGCGGAGCTTTTAGAAATCGGCCGCGCCTTCCTCAAGGCGAACCCCGGCCTCTCCCGCCTCGTCGGCGCGGGCTGGAATCAGGAGCGCTGGGCGGACGACGCGACCTTCCCCAAGAGGTGGGAGCTCGACGAGATCAGCCGGGATATCCCCGTCGCCTTCTGGCGCGCGTGCTACCATGCGCTCTGCCTCAATACCAAAGCACTCGAGGTCTGCGGCATTGCGGCGGATACGCCCGACCCGTCCGGCGGCACCATCGTGCGGGATGAGAAGGGCATTCCCAACGGCGTGCTGCTCGAGGACGCTTGCGGCCTCGCGGACGCCATGATGCCCGAGCCGGACATCGGGGAGTCGAAGCGCTGCATCCGCGCGGCGGCTTTGGACGCGGTGAGCTGCGGGCTCACAACCGTCCACGCGGACGATTTGTACTTCCCCGACGAGGGCGAATGCGTGCCGCTTCGCGCCTATGAGGAGCTGCGCGGCGAAGGCATGCTTCCCATCCGCGTCTATATGCAGTGCAGGCTTTCCGACCCCGCGGCGTTCAGGCGCTTCTTCGAATTGGGCTATGCCTGCGGCAAGGGGGACGAGCGGCTGCGCTTCGGCCCGATGAAGCTCATCGCCGACGGGTCGCTGGGCGCGCGCACGGCGTATATGAGAAAACCGTATCGCGACGCGCCCGAAACGCGCGGCATCCCGATCTATACCAAGGAACAGCTCGATTCGCTCGTTTGCGCCGCCGCGGAGCGAGGCATGCCCAGCGTCATACACGCCATAGGCGACGCGACGCTCGAGATGGCGCTCGACGCCATCGAAAAAGCGCGGCGCGTCGAGAAAACCAAGCTTCGCCACGGCATCATACACTGCCAGATCACCGACCTCCCGCTGCTCGAGCGCATGAAACGCCTGGACGTCATGGCGCTCGTGCAGCCGATCTTCCTCGAGAGCGACCTGCACATCGCGGATTCCCGCGTGGGCGAACTCGCGAGAACCAGCTACGCCTTCGCGACCATGCTGCGCCTCGATATCCGCATGGCCTTCGGCTCCGACGCGCCGGTGGAGCGCTTCAACGCCATACAGGGCATCTACCACGCCGTGACGCGAAAGGATCTTTCCGGCTTCCCCGAAAACGGCTGGTATCCCGGGGAGCGGCTCACGGTCGAGCAGGCCGTCGCCGCCTTCACGCGCGAGGCGGCATACGCTTCGTGCGAGGAGAACGTCAAGGGCACCGTGTCCGCGGGCAAGCTCGCCGACCTCGTCGTGCTCGACAGGGATATCTTCGAGATCCAGCCGGATGAAATCAAGGACGCGTCGGTCTATATGACCGTGTGCGGCGGGGAGATCGTATATATGAAGAATTGACGGCAAGCCGTTAATTCTTCAACTAATAGTTAATAAATAATAGTGAATAACGAACTGACGCGGGCGGGGGATTTTCCATTCCATTGGAGCGGAAATCACCCGCCTCGGCGGCGCTCTTTGATTTCAACTGTCAACTGTTCGAAACTGCATCTTCGCGAGAAAGGACTGCGCGCCGCCGGGCTGTGCCGAAACGCGGATGAGAATGGCGCCTGCGTCGTCCGCGCGCTCGACGAGCGCCTCATCCCCCGGCCGCAGCTCGCGCGTGAAGGCAAGCTCGAGCCGGGAAAGGCGCGTAAAGGCGGCGCGCTCCGCGTCGGATACGGCGTCGTAGGCGAGCTCTCCGTAGCGCGCGTTGTTGACGTGGCCGAGGTAGTCGATCCAGCTCGGGCGGACGCCGCGCGTTTCGACGGGTTCGAAGGCGAGCCCTCTGGCGCAGGGGCGGCTCGAGGCGCAAAGCAGCTCCTCGCCGCCGGGCGGGGAAAAAGCCGCGTGCACGGCGGAGTCCATGCAAAGCCTGCGCGTTTTGATGTCCAGAAGCGAAAAGAAGCTCGCCGCGGCGACGATAAGGCGGCCTTCTTCGTCGAAAAGGCCGGTTTCCCTGCGGTAGATGAAGCCCGCCTTGCTTGTGTGCCAGGTGCGCGCGCGGAGCTTTTCCCCGCGGCCTATGGCACGGCGGATGTCCATGCTCATCGAGAGCAGAACCCAGGATACCCCGTAGCGCGCGACGATCGAGGGCACGTCGATCTGCGCGCCGACGAGGTCTTGCTCCGCGACGGCGGAAAGAAGTTTCTGGTATCCCTGTATCGTGAGCGCGCCGTGCCCGTCGAACAGGGAGCTGTCGAGCTGCGCGGGATAGACGGCGCCCGCATATGAGTCGAAATCGGTCAAGAGCATTCCTCCTTTCGCGCGAATGAAAAAAGCCCGGGGATCGCGCCCCGGGCGTCGGGCCCTCAGGCCTCCTTCTTCTTTGTGAACCGGTTGAGCAGCGCGACGAAAACCCAGATGACGCAGATCACGAGGAAAATGCCGAGCATACCTTTGCCGAGCATGCCGAGGGATTGGAGCAGCGTGTCGGGCTTCCAACTGAGCGAGATTGCGGCGATGACTGATAGCATGGCGTGATCCTCCTTATTTGAGCAATGGCTGTATGAGCGAGATGATCATGCCGCCCGCGATGACCGAGGCGATCTGGCCGGACACGTTCGCGCCGGCCGCGTGCATGAGCAGGAAGTTGTTGGGATCCTCCTTGCGGCCCATCTTGTGCACGACGCGGGACGCCATCGGGAACGCCGAGATGCCCGCCGCGCCGATCATGGGGTTGATCTTCTCCTTCACAAAGAGGTTGAGGAACTTCGCGAACAGCACGCCGCCCGCCGTGTCGAACACGAAGGCGAACAGGCCCAGGCCGATGATGGCGAGCGTTTCGACGGTGACGAACAGCTCCGCCTGCATCTTAAAGGAAACCGAGAGGCCCAGCAGCAGCGTGATGAGGTTGGCGAGCTCCTTCTGCGCGGTGGCCGAGAGGCTGCCGAGCACGCCGCACTCGCGGATGAGGTTGCCGAACATCAAAAAGCCGATCAGCTCCGCCGAGGCGGGCGCGACGGTGCCCGCGATGAGCGTAACGAAGATGGGGAAGAGCACGCGCGTGAGCGTCGTCACATCCTTGGGATGATACGGCATGCGGATCATGCGCTCCTTCTTCGTGGTGATGGCCATGATGACCGGCGGCTGTATGATGGGCACGAGCGCCATGTACGAATACGCGGCGACCATGATCGCGCCCTGATAGTTTGAGTTGAATATTTTGGAGACATAGATGGCCGTGGGTCCGTCCGCCGCGCCGATGATGGAGATGGAGCCCGCGTCCCCGAGATTGAAGCCGATGAGCCGCGCGAGCACCAGCGTCATGAAGATGCCGAACTGCGCCGCCGCGCCGAAGAGGAACATCTTCGGGTTGGAGAGAAGGGGGCCGAAGTCGATCATCGCGCCTATGCCGATGAACAGCAGCAGGGGGAACAGCTCCGTGTCGATGCCGGCCTTGAACAGCGTCGTGATGCCCAGAAGGTACTCGCTGATGCCGGGCAGGTTGACGATCACCGCGCCGAAACCCATAGGCAGGAGCAGCGCGGGCTCCATATCCTTTTTGATGGCGAGGTAGATCAGCACAAGGCCTATGACGATCATGACGCCCTGCTTCCACGTGAAGGCGGGCAGCCTGGATAATAGTTCGGTCAGGTTTTCCAAAACAATATCCTCCTCTATTTAGCAAAAGAGTCCTTGCCGCCAAACGCTGCAAAGCCCAGCGAGACGACGGAGCCTCCCGGACCGGGAAAACGCTCCGTGCCGCGCGCGGGGCGGCCGGACCCTCCCTGTTTCACGGTCATTATAGCAAACGCGCCCCCTCCTGTAAAGTGCCGCGGGCGTCCGGACACGACAAGATTCGCAATACTTTTGCGCGCGGCCGTCCGCCGCATCCTTCGCGCGCATTCGCCAAAAAGTAAGCAAATGCGCGGGTTTTCAGCCGCGCGTTCCGCGCCGCTTTCGCGCCTTTTTCCCGCTCCTATGTTGCCCTTTTTTTGCGCTTGAATTCTTGTTTCGGATCGGTTATACTTTTCATAGTGGAAGAAGCGGCATACTTCTTCCATTTATTTTTGGCCCGTGCCCGCCGAAAAGGGCATCGGCGCGCGCGCGTCCCTTCGGGGGCGCGTTTTTTCTTTTGGCTCGCGCGGAATCGGGGCCCGCGGCGGCCGGAGCGCGCCGCAAGGAGAACGAATGAAATCCAGCAACTCCATGGCAGCGGCAACGCCGATCGCGGCGCAGTTCGCCGCGGCAAAGCAGTCCGCTCCCCCTGTCCGGGCGGGCACAACGGCAGAGGCCGTGCGCGCGGAATACGAGAACAGCCCGGAGTACAGGCTCGGCTGCGAAATCATAGACGCGCTGACCGATTCCCTCGGCCTCGGCGCGGACGAGGTCGCGGCGATGCTCAGCTCGGGCACGCGTCCCTCCGGCCTCGACATGCTCGGCATTCAGGCCGCAAAGGCGCTCGAGCGCATGGAGAAGAACGGCCAGCTCCAGCGCGGCATCGAGGAATACCTCGCGGACGAAAGCTTCATCAAGCTGCTGCGCGAGGTGCCCGCGCAGGTGGCCGTGCGCCTGAGCGACGCCGAGCACGCCGCCAGGAAGGCCGACGAGCGCGTGGGAGCGGAGCGAAACGCGGGCATGCAGGACGTGCTCGAGAAGCTCAAGGCCCGCCGTTCCCTTCCCGCGCAGACGCGCGCGGGCGTCACAGCCTCGGCCGAGCCGGACTTCACCCAAATGAGCACCGAGGAGTTCAACGCGTTCCGCCGCCGTTACTTCGGGCGCTGAAGCTGATCAAAAAGCGGCTCTTTCACCATCATTTATAATAAGAAAGGAAAATATGTATGAGCAACATCAACACCTCCGCCAACACCGCTTCCAAAACATACCTCAACAAGGATTATTACGACCGCGCGATACTCGAGGGCGCGCGCACGCGCCTCGTGCACGCCAAATACGGCCAGAAGCGCAGCATTCCCCTGAACAACGGCAAACGGGTCGAATTCCGCAGGTGGAACCTGTTCGACATCGGTTCCGACCTGTGTAAGCTCGAGGAGGGCGTGACGCCTGCCGGGCAGAGCCTCTCGCAGAGCGCCGTCGAGGCCGAGGTCGAGCAGTACGGCGCGTACGTCGAGCTCTCCGACCTGCTGGAGGACACCGCCTACGACCTGGTCGCCTCGGACAGCGCGGAACTTCTGGGCGAACAGCTCGGCACCGTGATCGAGTGGGTCACGCGCGACGCGCTGTGCAGCGGCAACAACGTGCAGCGCGCGGGCGGCAAGGCGAGCCGCGGCCTCATCGCCGCGACGGATACGCTGACCACCACAGAGATCCGCAAGGCCGTGCGCACGCTCAAGAAAGCCAAGGCCCGTCCCTTCCCCGGCGAGGGGAACCGCAGGCCGCACTTCATCTGCATCTGCTCCCCCGACGCGACGTACGACTTGCAGAACGACGCGCTCTGGCAGGACGTATCGAAGTATTCCGGCTCGGAAGCCATCTATTCCGGCGAGATCGGCCGCATATTCGGCGTGGTGTTCGTGGAATCGACCGAGAGCAAAATCGTCCGCCAGGCCGTGCACACGCAGGTCGCGAGCCACACGGCGGGCAGCGCAAACGTCGTCGTGGATGAAATCACCGACGCGGCCGATGCTTTCCTCACGCTCTCCGGCGCGAAGGTGACCATCGGCTCGAGCGAGTACACCGTCGCCTCCGTCAACCGGGCGACGAAGACCATCACGCTCTCCGCCGCCGTGGGCAGCGCCATCGCCGCGGACACGGTTGTGTACAGCACCGAGGCGGGCGCGCTCGCCGCGGACAAATCCGCCGCGGACGTGCACTTCTCGCTCGTGTTCGGCAAGGACGCCTACGGCGTGGTCGATCTCGAGGGGCGCGGCGCCATGCAGAGCATCGTCAAGCCCCGCGGCTCCGCGGGCGCGGACGACCCGCTCGACCAGCGCTCCACCGTGGGCGCGAAGGTGCCCGCCTACGCGGCGAAAATACTCAACGACCTGTGGCTCGTGCGCATCGAGCACGGCGCGAGCGCGTAAACGGACGCGCGCGGGAGGGCGGCATATTGCCGCCCTCCCCGGCGCGCGAAAGCAATGGACAACCGGGAAACGCCGCCGCGGCGGAGAAACCGATTTATAAAATAAGGAAGGAAAAAGGTATGTCCGATTTATCATTGTTCGGATACCAGCCGCCCAAGGGCGTGCAGACGGGCGAGGAGCTCAAGCGCCAAAAGACCATTGGCGCGGCGCCCAGCGGCGTGTGGGACTACAGCTCGCAAAAGGCTTACGACGCTTACCTCAAGCGCTTCCGCGAGCCGCTGAGCGCCCGATACCAGATCGAAGGCTACTCCGCGCCAGGCATGGTGCGCAACCAGACCGACGTAAAGCGGATGCAGGAAATCCTCGGCAACGTGGCCGTGGACGGCATCTGGGGGCCGGAAACGGACGCGGCGTATTGGAAAAGGAGGGCGGAGGAGGACGCGATGACCGATACCGGTTCCGCTCTGTCCGCCGCAAGCGCGGGCAGAGCCGCCGAAATCGCGCAAAAGCTCCGGCTGACGGCGCCCGCGAAGCCAGGCGGTTCCGTTTCACTTCCCGCTGTTGACAATAAAACCTCACTTCCATATACTGGAGGCGTAAACACTCCCGCTGCGGAGCGTTATCAGAAAACCATACCGAACGCCCCGGCCAAGCCCGCCCCGAGCGCGACGGCAAGAACAACCAATGCGGGAGATCCGCCGGGTATCGGCAAACCGTCCGTGCGCAATGTGCCGGACGATTTGTCCGGCATCAAGCTCTCGGCGCTTGTGCCGAACACCTATGCGGACGGGAGCCCGACGGGGATGCTGAGCAAGCCGGTCACGGAAAAGACGCCTAAGCCGCCCGAGCCTATACCGAACACCTATACGGACTCATAGACGCCGGAGTCGAGAATTACGACGAAAGAAAGTGATTATAGTGCGTTCAGCGTGTTTGACAACATGGACGATGCTGTTTTGAACGCATCCAATATGCTCAATCTGACAACGGCGCGGTTGAATAAGGAAGCGTGCTGTAATCTGTATTCCATAGTGCTTGATGGCGAAACGTACTATTTTACCGGAGAAATATTCGTTGGCGAGATAGATAACGTAATTGCGCCTTATTTATCGGATATCCAATGGGAAACCCTTGAAGCCAAATTGAATGGGCTGCTTGATTTTAGATCGGTACAGTACGAGGGATTTATGCACTCGCATCCGTATTATGACTATTCAAATAAGTATTCTGGTGGAACTGGGGATAGCCTCGTCGCGCTTTTATCAGGGAATATTTTCCTTACCGCGCCCGATGGAGCTATCTATAATTTAACCGAACAACAGGTTCGATACGGCGAATTGTTTACCAATCCAGGAAATATGTCTTTGTTGCAGTTTCTCACTGGCGGGTTAATCGATCCCCCTGAAGTGCCGTTCCATAATCTTCAGAGCATTGATACTACACTTTTCGCCAAACGCAATTGGGGAATGAAACACGATGTTCCAAAGGCAATCTGGCAAGCGATCCAGAATAATATCGAAAAAGTGTTCGGCCCCTTAGGTTACGATTTATATGAGGCCGCTCAGCAATTCGGCATCGATGCGGCTGAGTTGCTTTCACAGCTCAACTTATATACATAAGCTGTTTAATCTGAAAGGAGCGGAGCATCATGAACAACAAAACATCTCGTTTTTTCATGGCCGTACCGGCTTGTATCATGATTGCTCTGCTCCTTTCGGGTTGTGCGGTCGCTTCTGATTATTTGATGCAAGCTCTTATGCTGGTTAAATCACCCGATAAGCTTGTTTATGTCGCCGGAAAAGAAGAAGAGATCATCCTCAGTGGAGGGAGGATGATCGAGCGAAACTATACCAGTAATAATAGCCATTTGCTGATACGGCTTGAGGTTTATGCTGATGCTAAGTATCTTCACGAAAATGTAGATTTTTCAAAAGAAGGAACATACCTGATTGCTATTGCTAAAAAGCGGTGGTTCTCCTGGAAGTATTATTTCCAGTACATTGTACAAGTTGTTCCTCAAGGAGAATATAACGTCAGCGAAACCGTGCCGGAGGATGACTTTTTTTTCGAGAAGCTAAGCCCCACCTACTGCGAAAACGTCACCGCCATCATGACCGCCCCTCCCGCCAACATCATATACCCCGTGGGCTACACGGGCGAGATCGACCCTTCCGGCATCGTCGTGAAGCCCGCGAAAGGCTGGTTCTCGAAGAAGTACGAAATCGCCGACCTCGACTACACGCTCGAAAGCGACGTTGACTTCAACACGCCGGGGAGCTACATCGTGAAGGTGACTTTCGAGGATGAAAAAGGCAGGGAATACTGGTTCTGCTTCACTGTGGCGGTGGCGGAGAGGGTGGGGTAAGAAGGTAAGATGGGCGCGTGAAGCGCGGGACAAACAGGTTTGGCAAGTATGCCGTGGAAATTCTTTCTTAACTCAACCTGTATACATAACGAGAACCAAATAAAAAAGGAGCGCTCCGAACCATGTTCAAGATCAGCGCTTTGATCAGGGCGATCACGCTATGCCTGCTGTCCTCTATAATTGTTTCGGCAACCGGTGTCGGCCCCGATGATAACCTGGAGACCCTGATGTTGATCAAACCTCCGGATCAGTTGATTTATGTGACCGGCTATGATGGAGAATTGAATTTGTCAGGTGGAGAGCTTAGGCGCTTTCAACATTTTCACGACGGGGATAATTTCTTGGAATCTCCCCTCGACGCGTTCGGCCCGCGCTATATTTCTTTTAATGGATGTTACTTCCACCCAAAGGTCAATTTCAAGAAAGAAGGTGTGTACCTCATCCGGCTTGCGCGCAAGCGCCTGTTTTCCCAAACGGTCTATTTTCAATATACCGTACAGGTCGTGCCACCCGGTATGTATAAGATCATTGTCCCTACAGAAACGGCACAAAAAGATGTTTGGAGCGATGCGGCAGAGGCATACTGCGAAAACGTTACCGCCATCATGATCTCCCCTCCCGCCAACATCATATACCCCGTGGGCTACACGGGCGCGATCGACCTTTCGGGTATCGTCGTGAAGCCCGCGAAAGGCTGGTTCCCGAAGAAGTACGACATCGCCGACCTCGACTATACGCTCGAAAGCGACGTTGACTTCAACACGCCGGGGAGCTACATCGTGAAGGTGACTTACATGGATGAAAAAGGGAAGGAATACTGGTTCTGCTTCACTGTGGCGGTGGCGGAGAGGGCGGGGTAAAGGGCCGCGCGAAGCGCGGGACAGGCAGGTTTGGCAAGGATGCCGTGGAAATGCTTTCTCAATTCAACCTGTATACATAACGAGAACCAAATAAAAAAGGAGCGCTCCGAACCATGTTCAAGATCAGCGCTTTGATCAGGGCGATCGCGCTAAGCCTGCTTGTACCCATCGCTTTAATGGCTGACGTTGCTCCCGATGATAATATGGAAGCTCTGATGTTGATCGAGCCGCCCGGTCAATTAATCTACGAAACCGGATATGAGGGTGAACTGAATTTGGCAGGCGGGAAGCTTAGGCGGTCCCAACATTTTTATAACGGTTGCTTTTTTTATGAGTCTCCTCTCGCATTATTCGGCCGCGGCGTCTTGACGCATCGTGGACATCATTTTCACTCAAATGTCAATTTCAAGAAAGAGGGTGTGTACCTCATCCGGCTTGCACGCAGGCGCCTGTTTTCTCAAATGGTCTATTTTCAATATACCGTCCAGGTTGTGTCGCCCGACATATATGAATTCGACGTGCCCGTGGAAATAGGAGAAAGGCATGATTGGGCCGATGCGGCAGAGGAATACTGCGAAAACGTTACCGCCATCATGACCGCCCCTCCTGCCAACATCATATACCCCGTGGGCTACACGGGCGAGATCGACCTTTCGGGTATCGTCGTGAAGCCCGCGAAGGGCTGGTTCCCCAAGAAATACGACATCAACGATCTCGACTACACGCTCGAAAGCGACGTTGACTTCAATACGCCGGGAAGCTACATCGTGAAGGTGACTTTCGAGGATGAAAAAGGCAGGGAATACTGGTTCTGCTTCACTGTGGCGGTGGCGGAGAGGGCGGGGTAAAGGGCCGCGCGAAGCGCAAAGAAAAATTACTTAGGGGCAACCGGGAACGAATACGGCACTCGGTTATGCCGGCAATCGCGCGAAAGCTCAGGCCTGCGGCGTCCGTGAAGCCGAGCGCCTCCGTCTCGCCTCCTGGCGCAATAAGGCGTACCGGCCTATGCAGGGGCTTCCCGATGTGGTATGATAGGCCTTGACTTTACGGAAGTTTCGAGGCGGATATGATCAGCGCGCAGGGAGTTTCCCTCCAGTTCGGCGGGCGGCCGCTTTTTCAGAATGTGGACATCCAGTTCACGCCGGGCAATTGCTACGGCCTCATCGGCGCGAACGGCACGGGCAAGTCTACATTCCTTCGCATACTCTCGGGCGAGCTCGAGCCGAGCCGCGGCGAGGTCGTTGTGACGCCGGGCGAGCGGGTCGCGGTGCTGCGGCAGGACCACTACGCGTTCGACGAGTATACCGCGCTCGAAACGGTCATGCTCGGGTACCCGCGGCTGTGCGAGGTCATGAAGCGCAAGGAAGTTCTCTACGCCAAGGCGGATTTCAACGACGCGGACGGGCTGCTTCTGGCCGAACTCGAGGGCGAGTTCGCCGAGATGGACGGCTGGAACGCCGAGCCGGACGCGGAAAAGCTCCTGAACGGCCTCGGCGTCGACGGGGAAGCCCACGCGAAGAAGATGGCCGAGCTCGACGGCCCGGTCAAGGTCAAGGTGCTGCTCGCGCAGGCGCTCTTCGCCAAGCCCGATATATTGCTGCTCGACGAGCCGACCAACAACCTCGACATCTACGCCATCAAGTGGCTCGAGGAGTTCCTGTTGGACTTTCCCAACACGGTGATCGTCGTGTCGCACGACAGGCACTTCCTCAACAAGGTGTGCACGCACATCGTGGACATCGACTACGGCAAGATCCGGCTGTACGTGGGCAACTACGATTTCTGGTACGAGTATACGCAGCTCGCCCTGCGCCAGGAGAAGGACAAGCGCAAGCTCAACGAGCAGAAGATCAAGGAGCTGCAGGAGTTCATACAGCGCTTCAGCGCCAACGCGAGCAAATCGCGGCAGGCGACCAGCCGCAAGAAGATGCTCGACAATTTGCAGATGGACAACTTCGCTCCCTCCTCGCGGCGCTATCCGTTCATCCACTTCAAGCCCGAGCGCGAGATCGGCAACGAGGCGCTGAGTGTCAGCGGCTTATGTAAGAGCGCAGGCGGGCGCAAGGTATTGGACGACGTGAGCTTCGTCGTGCTTCCCGGCGATAAGATCGCATTCGCGGGCGAGGATGAGCTCGCGCGCACGACGCTTTTCCAGATCCTCGCCGGGGAGCTTGAGCCGGACGAGGGCGGCTTCAAGTGGGGCGTCACGACGAAGCGCGCGTATATGCCCTCCGACAACTCGGCTTACTTCAACGGCGTGGAGCTTTCGCTCCTCGACTGGCTCCGGCAATACTCGAAGGACCAGCACGAAACGACCATCCGCGGCTGGCTCGGAAGGCTGCTTTTCTCGGGGGACGAGGCGCTCAAGCAGGCGCGCGTGCTCTCGGGCGGCGAGCGCGGCCGCTGCATGCTCGCGCGGCTCATGCTCTCGGGCGCGAACGTGCTCATACTCGACGAGCCGACCAACCACCTCGACCTCGAGGCCATCACCGCGCTCAACGAGGGCATGTGCGAGTTCCCGGGCGTCATGCTTTTCACCTCGCACGACCACCAGCTCATGCAGTCCGTCGCCAACCGCGTCATAGAGCTGCTGCCCGGCGCTTTGACCGACCGCCGCGGGAGCTACGACGAATACCTCGAGGACCCCGAGGCGCTGCGCCGCAGAGAGGCGGCGCGCCTGCATACCTGATGTAACCGAATCAACGCGATAGGAACAGCTCCTTTGCCGGGGAGCTGTTTTTATATGCCTTTTCCGCCTGCCCCGACATCGGGCGTTAAGGCAAAAACCAAATCCCGAACAAGGAGGAGAACATGGACTATCTCAACGAAAACGAACTCGAGAAAATTTCCGGGGACACGGGCCGCGCGCTCGCCGCGCAGAGGAAGGTGACGCTCGTCATCTCCGGCGCGGGCGACGGCGCGCCGTGGGAGGGCGGGCTCAACGGGTATTTCTTCCGCATCCGGCGCGGGGTGCCCGTGGAGGTGCCGGAGGCCATCGCGGACCTGATCCGCGAGAACGAGCAAACAACGGAGCTTTCGCGCGAGGCGCTCGGCGAATACCGGCGCGGGCGCGGCAAAAAGCTTTCCGCGTGAGGGAGGGATGCGTATGACGCTCAACGACATCATCGTGGCCGCCCTCGCGCAGCTCGACCGCGGGCACGACGCGCAGACGCTCGACGTGTGGCGCGATAAATTCGCGCGCTTCGCCAACGATGGCGCGGCCGACCTCGCGTATGCCCTGAAGCCCAGGCGCACGGAAACCGCGGAAATCCGCGGCGGGCTCATCGATCTTTCCGGCCTCGGGCGCGAGTGCCTGAAGGCGCTGCGCGTTTCGCGCGGCGGGAAGGAGCTGCCCTTCCATCAGGGCGGCTCGACGGGCCTGCTCTCGCTGCCGGGCTGTCCCGACGGGGAGGCCGAGATCACCTACCAGTACGCCCCCAGGGAGCTTTCCGCCGCGACCGACGTGCCGGAATTGCCCGAAGCCTGCCATGCGCTGATCGTGACCTACGTCGTGGCGCGCGAGCGCGCCTCGGGGGATGTGAGCGTGCAGCGCGGCGCGGGCATCTACTTCCAGCTCTACGAGGCGGGCAAGCGCCTGCTCCCCCCCCACCGGGGCTGCCCCGACGCGTACCGGATCGTGAACAGGTGGTGAGGCTGTGGCGCTGAAGTTTTTTCGCATCGACGAGTTCGCGGGCATAGACCAGGCGCGCGAGGAAAGCGCCGTCCCCTTCTCGATGAGCCCGGACGCGTGCAACATGGATACCCAGAACGGCGCGCTCGCCGTGGCGAAGGGTTACATGCGGCACATACCCGAACCCATCCCCGGCGCGGGGGAGATCCATGCGCTCGCGGTGTTCGCGAGGAGGGAAGGCGACATGTTCGTCGCCGCCGCGGGCGATTCGCTCTACGCGTGGGACGGCGCCGCCTGGCAAACCGTCTATACCTATCCCGGCGGGCTCGCGCGCCATCGTTTCGACTTCGAGCAGGCGCAGATCGACGCGGTCAACTACCTGCTCGTGGGCTGCGGCGAACAACAGCTCGTCAAGTTCGACGGCACGGCGGCTTCGCTTTTCGGCAGCGCCGCGGGCGTGAGCGACATCCCCGCGCTGCATCTTGCCATGTACCGGGGCCGCCTGTTCTCGGCGGGCGACCCGAACCACCCGAACCGGCTCTATTGGAGCCAGCTTCCCGGAGACGGAAGGAGCATCGAAAACTGGGGCCCCGTAGAGGCCTCCCCCAATGTGGAGGGCGGGCACGCCGAGGCGGGCAGCGTTTCGAGCGACCCCATCGTGGGCCTTGCCGCGCTCTCGAACCAGCTCGTGATCTTCAAGGAGCACAGCGTCTACCGTCTCTTGGGCGACAGGCCCGGCAACTTCACCATCGAGGAGGTCGATTCCCGCGCCGAGCGCACGGCCAACACGGCCGTGGTCAAGTGCGGGGACGCGCTCTACTTCATGACGGCGGGCGGCCTCGCGTGCTTCAACGGCGTCACTGCGGAGCCGCTGCGCGACGCAAGGCGGATACGCGGCCTGCTCAAAACGGGGGACGTTTCCGCCTCGCGGGGGGCGCTGTGCCGCGACAAGCTCTATTTTTCCATGACGGACGCCGAGGGCGACGCGCTGATCGAATACGACCTCGTGCGCGCGACCTACATGCTGCGGCGCGGTTTTTCCGTGCGCGGCCTGTGCGCGCGCGCGGGCGCGCTCTACCTCGCGGACGGCAACCGCCGCGTGTGCCGCTTCAACGAGGGGGACACCTACGACGGCGCGCCGATTGCCGCGTGGTGGCGCACGCCCGAAACCGACCTGCGCGAGAAGAGCGCCGTCAAGGGAATGCGCGCGCTGTACCTGCGAGGCAGCTCGGACGCGCGGCAATCCGCGACGCTCGTGGATGTGACGGCGGGCGCAGTCACGCAAACGCACCGGCTTCTTTTGCCGGAGCGAAGCTGCGACGTACTGGAGGTGCCGCTCAAAAACGAGGGGCGCACCTTCTCGCTGACCTTCCGCAACGAGGCGGGCGGGCATTTCGAGCTCACCTCGGGCGCTGAAATCGAATTCGAACTCAAAAGGAGGACAATCTGATGACGCTCGATATGCGCGCGCTCTACTACATCGCGCTCGCACAGCTTCTCGCGGGCGAACACCCCGAGCAATACGAAAAGACGCGGGCAATCGAAAACTGCCTCAACCAGAACTTCACCATCATCTCAAACAAGCTCGCGGAGCTCGAGGCGCGCCTCTCGTACGTTGAGAACGCGCCCGACTCGCCCTGAACGAAAGGAGAAACCATGGCCAACTATTATTTGCAGGGCTATTCCACGCCCCCGGGCGTGGAGAGCCGGCAGGCGGTCAAGGAATACCAGCGCATGCTGGGCGTGACGGCGGACGGCGTCTGGGGCCCCGTCACGCAGGCCGCGTATGAAAGATACGGCGGCGCTTCGGCCCCTTCCCTCTTTGAAAACGACGCTTTCATGGATTACTACAAATACATACTCGGCGCCATCAGCACGCCGGGCGTAAGCGTAAGCGTGCCCGGGCGCGACGCGCTCCGGCGGGACTACGAGGCCTCGATGCGCCCCGGCGTGGATCTCGCCATCGAAACCCGCCGCGCGCGCGGCGAACGGACCAAGGCGGAAATCGACGCGGACGCGGCCTCGCGCGGCATGGAGGCCTCAACCTACGTCACCTCCGTCAAGGAGCGCGAGGGGGACGACGTCGAGCGCGACGTCGCCATGATGGAATCGCAGTATTCCGCGGCGCTCGCCGAGCGCATCTCCGCCGCGATGGAGTATTACGCCTCGCTTGAAATGCAGGCCGCAAGCGCGAACGCGCAGATGCGGACTTCCGCAAGCGGCACCGCGCTCAGCCTCGCTTCGCAGTGGTACCAGAACTACCTTAACGGACTCGGCTCGGGCGCGGCGCGTTCCGGAAGCTATGGCGGCGGCTCGGGCGGAGGTTCGGGCGGCGGAGGTTCGGGCGGCGGCCTGAGCGAGGACGACTATTTCGACTACGTGCTCGGCCTCACGCCGGATCAGCGCGCGGGGCTGTTCTACTCCGCGAGCGGCTACTGGAAGGCGCGGCGCGACGAGATCGTCGCCGCCATCGGCGCGGAGCGCTTCAACACGCTGCGCAATTCCCTTTCGTCCATGCCGGGCGCGCTGGGCGCCACGGGCGGCGCGGGAGGCGGCACATGGCTGACGAGCGCACTGTAAAAAAGCGGTTCCGCCTCTCGCTCGACATCAGCCGCCCCGTTTCCAACCGGGAATTCACGCTCGTCGAGGGGGATACGGGCAACGAGCTGATCATCTCCCTCGTCGATGACGGCGAACCCGTGGATCTTACGGGCTGTCGCGTGCTCGCGCTCTTCTCCAAGTCGGATGGAACGACCGTTTCGCAGGACAGCGGCACGGAAAGCAACGGCGTGCGCCTCGGCGGGGAAGCGCGCAACGAGGTGAGCATCGAGCTTTTCGCCTCCTCGTTCACGCCGGGCATGGTGGAGTGCGAACTGCAGGTCTATTCCGGGGCGGCGCTCTCGACGCTCGTCACGAGCGCGAAGTTCAACTTCCGCTGCAGGCGCGGCATACTCAACGAGGATACCATCGCCGCCGTGCCGGAATATCCGCTGCTCAGTTCGCTGCTCTCGCAGGTGACGGGCATCGTTTCCGAGCTCGCCGCCGCCAACGAAGCGGTGCGGGCGGTGCTCGGCGCGACCAACCTGCTGGAGCTGTTCGAGATCGCCTCCGTTTCCGGCATCTTCAAGGGAAACGGCGCGGGCGGCGTTTCGGCCGCCGTGGCCAACGGCGACTACTACGAGCCGCCCATACGCGCGGCGAACCTGTCGATCCCGTCCTCGGCCTGGCAGGCGGACGCGACCTACGCGGGCTTTCCGCTGCGCGCGGCGGTTCCCGTCGGCGGCGCGCTCGCCTCGATGATGCCGGACGTCGCCTTCGCGCCCGCGGACGCGGCTTCCGGCAACCTCGCCCCCGTCGCCGCAGCCTACGACGGCGGGGTTTACGTTTACGCCGCGTCGGCGCCGCCGGCCGCGGTCGACCTCGCCTCGCTGACGCTCTGGAAGGCGGTGGTCTGATGGGCGTGGGCAGAACGAACGCGGGCGGCGCTTCCCCCGTCAAAGGCGGCGCCGTCTCAGTCGCGCACAGCGCGGGCTCCCAGGCCATGACCGACCGCGGCGTCGTGACGCTCGGCGAGGGCAGGCAATACCGCCTGCTCGAGATCAGGCAAAGCGGCACGCTCACGTTCGACGCTTCGCAGCTCACGCGGGGGATTCTCGCCGATGTGTGCATCTGCAACGGCGGCCAGGGCGGGGGAAGGCAATCCTCAAACCACGGAGGGCAGGGCGGAACGCTGATAAACGTTTACGGCGTCCGCCTGCAAAACCTGAGCGTGGTGATCGGAGCCGGGGGAACCGGCAAAACCGGCGTCTCCGGAGAAGGCGCCCTCGGCGGAATTTCCTCCATAAAAAGGAGCGGTGACGCAAACGCGATCTCCGCGCCCCTGGGGCTCGGCAGCGGAGGCGGAAACGGCGCGAACGAGAGCATGAGCTACGCGATAAGCACAAGGTTCTACGGGGACGGTTACGGCAAGCGCCCGTTTGGCGACCCAGCCTATTTTGGCATACACAGCGGCGGCGGCGGGGGCGGCGGTTATTATGGAATCGCGACAAACCAGCACCGCAAGGGAGGCCAGGGCGGAACAAACGGCGGCGACGGAAGCTACGTGTCGACGGGGGGATTCTATGGCGGCCCTGCGGGCGACGCCAGCGCGGGAGCGGGCGGCGGAGGAGCATCCGCGGGAGCCAACGCCGCGTATTACGGAGGCGGCGGCGGGGGCGGAGGCGTGGACGGCGAGGATTCGCTCTACGGCAACGGCGGCAACGGCTACCAGGGCGTAGTCTGGGTCCGCATACCGGCATAAGGAGGGCATATGAGAACAGCGCTTATCAAGGACGGCCTGGTCGTCAACATCATCGTCGCGGACGAGAGCGTTTACGCGGAGCTCGGGCAAGCCCTCGGCGCGGCCCTCGTCAACGCGGACGGGATCGAATGCGGCATCGGCTGGGTCGCCGGGGATGGCGGGCGGTTTTTTCCGCCGCCCGCCGAAGCGTCCGGGCAGGAAGACCGCGAACCGGCCGCGGGCATATCAGCAGAGGAGGAGGCGTGAAATGAAAATCAGGTCCGTTACGAGCGCGCGCGGGAGGCCGCGCAAATCCCCGCGCGGCAGGGAAAGCCGGAAGGAGGATGCATCATGAGCAGGATTTCGGATTTCCTCGCGTGGCTCAGGGCCCGCGAGGGCGCGGCCTACGTTTGGGGCGCGCAGGGACAGGAGGCGCTTGCCTGCGGCGCGCTCGCGCTCGACGCGAAGACCGTTTCCCCCTCGTGGGAGAAATGGGTGGACGCGCGGGAAACCAGCGGCGCGAACGCGGCGCGCGCGAAGGCCTTCATCCACGGGAAGCTCGATTCGGGGGACGCAAGCGTCCCCCTTTTCGATTGCAGCGGCCTCGTGATGCGCTATCTGCAATCCGTCGCCGGATACTTCGCTTCGGATATGAGCGCGGCGGGGCTGTACGAAGCGTGCGAAACGCTTGCGCGGGAGGCGATCTTCCCCGGCTGCCTGCTCTTTCGCCACGACGGGAAAAAGGCGCGCCACGTGGGCGTCTATCTCGGGGACGGGCAGGCGATCGAGGCATACGGGCGGGACGCGGGCGTCGTGATACGCGGCATCGACGCCTCGGGCAAGGGCTACTGGAACCGCTTCGGCGCGCTTCCCTGCCTTTGTGAAACCGGACGGTGCGAACAGGCTCGCTTCGCGGTCTGCTCCGGCGGCAGCGTCAACGTGCGCGAAGGCCCCGGCACGGAGCGCCTGATCGTCTGCGTCGCGCACAAGGGCGCGCTTATGATCGCGGCCCCGTGCGAAGTCCCGAACTGGCAGCAGGTCGCGCTCGATTCGGGCGAGGGGCTTGTCACAGGTTACATGTACGCGAAATATATTGATACTATAGAGGGAGGCCTAAAAACATGACAGCAAAAACACTCGATTGGTTCAAAGCCGTGCTCGCGGCGCTCGGAGGCATCGCATCCTACCTGTGGGGCCCCTGGGACGCCCTGTGCATGACGCTCGTGGCCATCGTCGCGATCGACTACGTCACCGGCGTCACAAAAGCCGCCATCCTCAAGCAACTCGACAGCGCTGCGGGATTCCGGGGGCTGTTGAAGAAGCTCTTCATCTTCGCGCTCGTGGCGCTCGCCACGCTGCTGGACCGGATCATACCCGAGGCGAACGGCGCCATCCGCGCCGCCGTCATGGTGTTCTACATCGCCAACGAAGGGCTGAGCATACTGGAAAACGCCGGAGAGATGGGGCTGCCGCTGCCCAGCGCGCTCAAGGATGCGCTTCATAAGCTCGGCGGCTCCGACAAAAGCGGCGGCAACGCGGACGAGAACAAATCCTGACGAAACGCGCGCCGCGCAAAATCCCGCGCCGGACATATTGTTCGGCGCGGGAATCTTTATTATAATAACAGATGTCACGATATGCGACGTTCGCAACCGGGATCGCATCAAAAGACGGGAGGAAACATGCTGCCTGCGGAGCTGACCGCCTATTATACGAGGGCGCGCGCGCGCGCGCTGCGCACATACGAGGCGCGGCGAAACGAGGCGTACGCGGCCATACCGCGGCTGCCCGCGATCGAGGCGGAGATGAAGCAGACCGCGTTCGACTTGGGCATAGGCCTTCGCAAAGCTTCGGACAAGGCGGCTTACCGTCAATCGGTCGGCGAGGCGCTCGGACGGCTTTCGATGGAGCGCGCGCGCCTTCTTGCCGACAACGGCCTGCCCATCGACCATCTCGAGATCCCCTACGAATGCCGCCGCTGCGGGGATACGGGCAGCCTCCCGGACGGGACGCTGTGCCCCTGCGCGCGCGCGCGGCTGCTTCAGCTCAAATACGCCTCCTCCGGCCTCGCGCAGGACGCGCGCTTCGAACTGTTCCGGACTTCCGTCTATAAAAACGCAGAGCAGAAAAAGCGCAGCCTTCGCGCGAAGGAGCTGTGCGAGCTCTACGCGGGAGAGCTCGCTCTCAACGGCGCGCCCGGCCTTGTGCTCATGGGCGAAACGGGTGTGGGCAAGACGTATCTGCTCGATTGCATCGGCCGCCGCGCCATAGAACGCGGGCGCACCGTGCAGAAATATACGGCCTACAACATCGTGGATCTCATGCTCCGCAGCGTGCGCGAGCGCACGGCCGCGGCCGACCTCGCGGCGCCGGAGCTCTTGATCATCGACGACCTCGGCACCGAGCCGATGATCCCCTCGATCACGTTCGAGGCGCTGTTCGCCGTCATCAACGAGCGCGGCAACGCGGGCCGCGCGACGGCCGTCGCCACGAACCTGAGCCGCGCCGAGATACTCGAAGGCTACGGCGAGCGCATCTTCTCGAGGCTGTTCTCGCAAAAGGCATACAGCGTGATCGAACTGCGGGGGGACGATTTGCGCATCGGGTGAAGGGGAAATCAGCTAATAGCTAATAAGTAATAGTGAATAACTACTCATAATCAAACGAGCCTTCGCTTTAGCAGCGAAGGCTTTTTCTTATAAGGAAAGCCGGTTGCTTCGATTCAAACAACCGACGTGTTGTATGATAACCTATGAATCCGAATAGTTATTCACTATTACTTATTAGCTATTAGCTGGAAAATTGACAATCCCCGATTGTCAATTTTCCATGATCGGCCCGCCGCGCCTGACCACCGGCGAGTCCCAATATCTTAATTCCCCGCCGTATTTCTCGGCGATGCGGATGGCGCGCGTGGTGAGCGCGTCGATCTCGGTTTTGTCGAGCGTCGCCAGGCGCACGATCTTGGTGCCGTAGGCGAGCTCATACTCCGGCTCGTACACCGGCCCCGCGAGCGCGAAGCCCGAGAGGCGCGCCTGCTCCGCGAAGAGCAGCATGATGCTTTCCGTCGCGAAAAACAGCGCGAACGACACGCGGCGAAGGCCTTTGACGCTGTCCCCGTTTTTGACGAGGAGCGCGATCTGGTCGCGGTTGCGCTCGGTCTGCATCTTGGCGGCGTCCGGGTAGAGGAGCTGGCGGTATGTGACCCACTCCGGCTCCTCCGCGCCGCCCGCGCGGCAGGCGAGCACGCGCTCGCGCCCGGCGATCTCGTCGAGCGGCTTCCTGGCCTTCTTCTCGCGCGCGTAGAAGTAGAACTGCCTCTGCGCGCCGACCTCGATGTACCCGGCGTACAGGCAGGGAGACTCGCGCACGAAGCTCTTGCGCAGGCCGTCGGCCCGGGCTGACTCTATGGCGTTGAGCGAGGGCGCGTCCCTGCGGCGGCTCTCGCAGCTCAGATACAGCAAATACGGCCACTCGTCGCACGAGCAGTCCGAAAGCGCCATATCCACCGCGAAGCGCGCCTGGGCGCCCTCGATCGGCCAGTCATACCCGAACCATTGCGCCATTTATTCGAGCACGGCCTTGATCCTGCGCACGCCGGCGCTGGAGGCCTCCTCCTTTTTGATTTTGAACGTCCCAAGCTCGCCGGTGCGCGAGGCGTGCGGACCGCCGCAGATTTCCTTTGAGAAATTGCCCATCGCGTAGACCTTGACGCGCTCGCCGTACTTGTCGCCGAACAGGCCCATGGCGCCCGCGGCGCGGGCTTCCTCCACGCTCATTTCCGTGCAGGTGATCTCGGCGTCGGCCGCGATGGCCTCGTTGACGAGCCGCTCGACCTGGGCGACTTCCGCATCCGTCATCTTGCGCTCGAAGCTGAAGTCGAAGCGGAGCCGTTCCGCCGTGATGTTGCTGCCCTTCTGGTGCACGCCCTCGCCGAGGACGTTTCGAAGCGCCGCCTGCAAAAGGTGCGTCGCGCTGTGCAGGCGCGCGGTCGCCTCGCCCGTGTCGGCGAGGCCGCCCTTGAAGCGCTGCTCGGCGCCTGCCTGGGATTTTTTCTGATGCTCGGCGAACGCCTCCTCGAAGCCTTTGACGTCCACGCGAAGGCCGTTCTCCGCGGCCATCTCCTGCGTGAACTCGATGGGGAAGCCGTATGTGTCGTAAAGATGGAAGGCGGTCACGCCGTCTATGGTTCCGCCCGCGAGGCTTTCTTTTACGCGCTCGAACTCGCGCATGCCGTTTTTGAGCGTGCGCTGGAAGCGGGCCTCCTCGCGGGAAAGCTCCTCGGTGATCTTCGCGCGGTTCTGCTCGAGCTCGGGATAGACCTTGCCGTAGCGCGCGACGACGGCCTCGGCCACGGATTTGAGGCTGTCCTGCGGCATGCCCAGCTGCATGGCGTAGCGGATGGCGCGGCGGATGAGCCTTCGAAGTATGTACCCCTGGTCGCTGTTGGACGGGGCCACGCCGCGCGGGTCGCCGAGCATGAACGCCGCGCAGCGCACGTGGTCGGCGACGATGCGAAAGGCCTTGACGGTCTGCGCGCTTTCCTTATGGTTTTTGCCCGAAAGCTCCTCGATCTTCGCGATGATGGGCACGTAGGCGTCGGTGTCGAACACGCTCTGGGCGCCCTGTAGCGTGGCGATGGTGCGATCCAACCCCATGCCGGTGTCGACGTTCTTCTGGGAGAGCGGCTCGAATTTCCCTTCGCCGAGCTTGTTGTATTCCATGAACACGTTGTTCCAGATTTCGAGGTATTTGCCGCAGGAGCACGAGGGGTCGCACCCCGGCGAGCAGGCGGGCTTGCCCGTGTCGTAGAAAATCTCCGTGTCCGGACCGCAGGGGCCTGTCATGCCCGCGGGTCCCCACCAGTTGTATTTCTTTTCGAGGAAGTATATGTGCGAGGGGTCAGCGCCCATCTCGACCCAGCGGTCGTGCGCGACCATATCGCGCGGCGCGTCCGCGTCGCCCGCGAAGCAGGTGAAAAAGAGCTTCTCTTTGGGGATGCCGAGCCACTTTTCGCCGGTGAGGAACTCCCAGCTCCAGGCGATGGATTCGCGCTTGAAATAATCCCCCAAGGACCAGTTGCCCAGCATCTCGAAGAAGGTGCAGTGCGAGGCGTCGCCCACCTCGTCGATGTCGTCCGTGCGCACGCACTTTTGCACATTGACGAGGCGTTTGCCCGCGGGATGCTTCTCGCCCATCAGATAAGGTACGAGCGGATGCATGCCGGCGGTCGTGAACAGCACCGTCGGGTCGTTTTCCGGTATCAGGGACGCCGAGGGGATGATCGCGTGGCCGCGCTCGGCGAAAAATTTGAGGTAGAGTTCGCGCAGTTCGTCGCTCGTCAGCTTTCGCATACGTTTCTCCTTGATTGTTCACACTTTGTTTGTGACTATACAGTATATCCCAAGTGCGCGCGCCTTGTCAACGCGCGGGGCCGCGGGTATAATTGGGGGGAGCAATACCCCGCCGCCGGGGTATTCCGGCAGCGACCGACAAGCATGTAAAGGTAATTATATTCAATGAAAGTCCGCTCGTTTCAGGGCTTCCGGCGCCCGAGGGAAAAAATCAAGCGCGGCCACGGCCTTTTTACGTTGCGCGGCGAGGAGGGGAAGCTCCCGCGGCGCGCGCTCGCGATCACGGCGGGCGTCGCGCTGCTCGCCGTGCTCGCGTTTTCGCTGCGCGCGGACCCCGTGCTCATGAACAGCGCGGAGATCGCGACCATCTGGGACCACGGCGTGCTGCGGGTCGGCGTGCGCGCCGACGTGCCGCAAATGGGACAGGGCGGGGCGGGCCTCGAGGTCGAGCTTGCGGCGCTGCTCGCCCGTAAGATCATGGAGGCGGACAGGAACTGGATCGGCGCGGAGCCCGTCGAGCTCGTCGAGGTCGGCGCCATGGACGTCGCGGCCAAGCTTTCCGACGGCAGCATTGACGCCGCCATCTGCCTGATGCCCAAGGGCGCGAACGAGGCCTACGCCTACTCGCGCGCATATTACACCGACGAGATCCTGTTCCTCACGCGCCCCGGCGAGGAGAACATCCAAATCAAAAACATAGACGTCGGCTGCATCCAGAACGCGAGCAGCACGAGCCTGTACGTTCCCTCGGGGGCCGTGTACAACGCGCTCGCCGCCTATATCGACGCGCATCCGGACGACGGGCTTACGGTCGTTTCCGAAAGCGGAACGTCCACGCGCCGCATCACGACATACGCCTCCTACGAGGATCTGTTCAAGGGCCTCGCGGACGGCGATGTGGGCGCCGTTGCCCTGAGCGCCCTCATGGCGGACAAGTACGAGGGGTCGTATCCCTTCGGCGTGAGCTCCGTGAAGGCCGGCTCCGTCGATTACGCCGTCGCAAGCCTCGCCGAGCAGAGCGCCGTAGCCGCGATCGCGGACATCATGCTCGCCTCTATGGAGCAGGACGGCTCTCTTGCCGCCCTGAAAGAAAAATACGGATTAAAATAGAAAAACAATCTAGGATTTACATGCCCTCCAAAATGCAGAATCCGATTTTCAGTCCCGGTAACGGGACTGCTTACTTTTTGGGCGTTGCTTTGCCGCGCGCTCGGGGATATAATCCGCTCACAAAGGGGAACAAATGTTCTATAATTGAGGAAGAAAACAAATGACGCGAAAGGATTACAACATCGAAAACATGATGGTGCTGCCCGAGCCGAGGCGGACGCGCGCGCGAAAGAGCGAGCCGGTCACGCGGGAGGAAGCCCAAAACGCCGCCTTCGCCGCGACCGAGCGCCGCCTCTACCAGATGAAGCTCATCCGCGCGCGCGTCGAGGACGCCAGGGAGGAGCTCGCGGAGCTGGAGAACCTCGGCGTGGAGGCGCTGCGCCACCATTCCTCGTCGCTCGTGCGCCTGCTGCGCCCCGGCATGCGCCTCGAGCCCGAGGAGATCCACGCGGCGCAGATGGCGTACCTGCGCGCGCGCCTCGCCGCGGACGAGCGCGAAATCAGGAAGCTGAACGTCGCCATGGAGTGCGTGAAGGATGATCCCTACTTTCCCAGCCTCGACATGCGCTACATGCGCGGCATGAGCGACCAGGAGATCGCCGCGCGCCTCGCGTGCGACAAGACCACCGTCGCGCGGCACAGGAAGCGGATCGTCCGCGACCTCGCCGTGCGGCTCTACGGGGTGTTCTAATATGGAACGCACGCTCGTGCTTCGCGGCGCGCCCAATCCGCGTCAGGCGGAGTTTTTCGCCTCACGCGCGCGGCACACGGCCTACGGCGGCGCGCGCGGCGGCGGCAAAAGCTGGGCGATGCGGCGAAAGCTCGTTCTGCTCGCCCTCGCGACGCCGGACTTCAACGCGCTGCTGCTGCGAAGGACGCTGCCGGAGCTTCGCGAGAACCACCTGATCCCCCTGATCCGCGAGCTCGCGGGCGCCGCCGCCTACGTTTCATCCGAACGCGCGTTCCGCTTCCCCAACGGCGCGCGGCTGCGCCTGGGGTATTGCGACAGCGCCAACGACGTCTACCAGTACCAGGGGCAGGAGTACGACGCCATCGGCCTCGAGGAGGCCACGCACTTCACCGAGGAGCAGATGCGCTTCCTCACGACCTGCAACCGCACCGTGAAGCCGGACTTCCGCCCGCGCATGTACTACACCTGCAACCCCGGCAACGTCGGCCACGGCTGGGTCAAGCGCCTGTTCATCGAGCGGCGCTACGAGAACGGCGAGCGGCCCGGGGATTACCGCTTCATACCCGCGCGCGTGTGGGACAACCGCGTTTTGCTCGCGGCCGACCCGGACTATGTGCGCGCGCTCGAAAGCCTGCCGGAGGACCTGCGGCGCGCCCACCTCGAGGGGGACTGGGACGTGCACGCGGGGCAGTATTTCCGCGAGTTCTCGCGGCAAAGCCACGTCGCCGAGCCGTTCGAGATCCCCGCGTGGTGGAAGCGTTTCCGCTCGATGGACTGGGGCTACAACGACCCCTGCTGCGTGCTCTGGCACGCCGTGAACGGCGACGGGCGCGTGTTCACCTACCGCGAGCTATACGTGCGCGCCATGCGCGCGGACGAAGTGGCCTTCAAGATCCGCGCGCTGTCCGAAGGGGAAAAGATCGCCTACACGGTCGCGAGCCCCGACATGTGGCAGAAGCGCGGCGTGGTGCTCAGGGCCGAGGGCGGCTTCGAGGGGGAGAGCATCGCCGAGCTGTTCGCCGCCTCCGGCGTGGCGCTGACCCCGGCGGACAACGGCCGCGTGGCGGGCTGGCAGAGGGTGCGAAGCTACCTCGCCCCCGCGCCGGACGGGCTGCCGCTCTGGCAGGCCTTTCCCGATTGCCGGGAGCTGATCCGCACGCTGCCCCTGCTCGTATATTCCGGGCATGACCGCGAGGACGCGGCCGACGGCGACGACCACGCGCCCGAGGCGCTGCGCTACGCGCTCATGTCCCGCCCGTGCCGGAGCGCGGCCCCGGCCGAAGCGCCCCGCCGCGCGTACGACCCGCTTTCCGTACGCGCTTACAGCCCCGATTTCATGATCCGATAAGGAGGATATCATTTATGAAGAAAGCCGAACAAACCCGCGCCGACAGGCTCTACGCGCTCTTCGAGGAATACCGGAACAGCTACGCCGCCGAGTGGGAGCGGCTCGACAAATGCGAGCGTCTCTATCGCGGCGACCACTGGAGCGACGTGCCCGTCGGGGATCAAAACGAGCCGCGCCCCGCGACGCCGGTCATACAGTCCACCGTGGAGAGCGTCCGCGCAGACCTCATGGACGGGCTCCCCGAGGCCGTCGTCACCGCCGACGCGCCTGAGAACGAGGGCGTCGCGGAGGCGCTGACATGCCTTCTCGCCGAAAACCACCGCCGCGGCCGCTTTGAGCGCGAGTATGCGAGCCTTCTGCACGACCTGCTCGTGGGCGGCTACATGGTGATGGAAACGGGCTACGACGAGAGCGAGAACAACGGCCTCGGCGCGGCGTTCATCCGCCACGCGGACGCGCACAACGTGCTTTTCGACCCGCTCTGTCCCGACATACAGGACGGCCGCGCGGTCTTCAAGCTCGCGCCGTATCCGGCGGAATGGTTCCGCAGCCGCTACCCGAAACAATTCGGCGATATGGCGGCCGATCCGGTCCTGGTGGTTCCGAAGCGGGACGCTTACCTCGGCCGCGGCAGCGCCGAGGAGATGCTTCTGCTCGAGTGCTGGGAACGCGAGTACGACCCCGAGACGCGCGTATTCCGCGTGCATATGACAAAGCTCGCCGGGGGCGTCGTGCTCGAGGACAGCCGCGCGCACAAGCCCGAGGGCTACTTCGCGCACGGGCGCTATCCCTTCGTGGTGACGCCGCTGTTCACGAGGAAGGGCACCGCGCTCGGCTACGGCTTCCCCGATCTGTTCGAAACGCAGCAGCGCTACTCCGACAAGCTCGACCAGATCGTGCTGAAAAACGCGCTCATGGCCTCGCACAACAAGCTGCTCGTCACGGGCGCTTCCGGATTCGACCCGGACGACCTTCGGGATTGGTCCCGCGAGGTGCACAGGGGCGACAGCCTCGGCGGCGTGACCTGGTTTCCGACCCCGCCGCTGCCCGCCTACGTCGCGAGCTTCGCCAAGGCCATACGCGAGGGCATCAAGGAGGAATCGGGCGCCACGGACTTCTCGCGCGGCGAAACCTACGGCGGCGTGACCGCGGCATCCGCCATCGCCGCGCTGCAGGAGGCCAGCGGCAAGCGCACGCGCATGGTCGCGCGCGTGGCGCACGGCGCGTTCGAGGAGGCCGTGCGGCAGGAGATCGAGGTCGAGCGCGAGTTCTGCGCCTTCCCGCGCGCGGTGAAGCTCCAGGACGGCCGCCTCTCATATTTCACGGGCGAGCAGATGTACGCGCTCAGCGGCCTCAACAACCGCCTGCCCATCGAGTTCGCCGTCACGGTCAAGGCGCAGCGCGAGAACCGCTTCACGCTCGCCGCGCACAACGAAACCGTGATCGGCCTCGTTCGCCTTGGCATGGTCACGCCCGACGTGGGGCTCGAGCTCATGATGTTCGAGGGCAAGCGGCAGGCGCTCGATATGATGAAGCGGCAGGAGCGGGGCAGTTGACGATTGACAATCAGGGGAACGCTGCCGCGGCGGGGTTTTGCAGTAGGGGCGGCCCTGCGCGGCCGCCCCTACTGCTGCGCAAACGCCCGCCTCCGTCGGAAATGCATAGAAAGAAGCGGCTCCCTCGGCGGGAGCCGCTTGTGCGCTGTCGGGTTACCCAACGGGGGATTGCTTACGCGCGGACCTTCCTCACGAGCGCATAGCCGGCGGCGGCAAGCGCGAGCGCGATCATCACGAAGCCGACGAGGGTGCCGGCGTCGCCGGTCTGCGGGGGCTCGACGGACGGGGGAGATACCACCACGGCGCCCGAGGGGTAGGTGATCTTCACGGTCTTTTCGATGATGGTGCCGAAGTATTTCTCGAAGTGCTTCTCCGAGATGTAGTTCGCGCCTTCGTAGCTGAAGCCGAGCTTCTTGAAGGTCGCGTCGTACTTGGCCTTGAGCGCCGCATAGACGCCGGTGGTGTCCGCGGGCGCATAGATCACATTGGACGAGAGATCGCGGAAGGTGATGTCGTCGGCGACGGAACGCGCGATCGCGAAATCTCCGTATTCGTTGGTTTCCATGAATATTTCAAGGCTGGCCAGCACCTTGCCGGATGTGGAATCGACCGGGAACCACATGTAGCAATAATCGGCGCCCGCTCCGCTCCAAAAGCTGAACCATGCGTGGCTGTGATCCGCAAACGAGCCGAGGCTTCCGGTGTATCCCGGCAGATAATGTTCGGCATAGCAGTCGGTATCCCCGTCGCCGTCGCTGTCGATGTTCATTGTTCTGTACGAACCCGAGCCGTACCATTCGTTGTAGAAGCCGACGGTCGCAGAGGCGCTCGCCTCGCCGGGCTTCACGCCCTCGGCCCAATACTCGTAGCCGTAGACGCACTTGGCGGTATCGGCGATCAAGTCGGTATCGTCGGCGAGTTCGGTGTCGGCCGGCGCACGCTTTTTTCTGCTCGCGCCATTCTCATAGGAATACGCCTCGGTGATTTCGAGGTTGGTGAGAACCAAAGCATACTTCAGGCCTCTGCCCGTCAGCAGCGCCGCGCTCGCCGGGCTGAGGTCGCCGGGTATGGTGATTTCAACGAAAAAGTGCACGAGCGTGCCCTTCACGACGGGGTACATCACGGAAAGCTCCTCATAGAGGCTTCCGAGCACCGAGGTGTTCTTCTCGGTTTCGAGCGCGGTGATACTGACGGTGATCTCCTCGAAATCCTCCTTGACGTCGGGGATCGCGTCCCAGCCGCTGGCGAGCGCGGGCGCGGCGAGGGCGAAGATCATGGCGAGGGTCAGCAGGAGGGCAAACAGTTTTTTCATTCCAGAATACTCCTTCATTCGCGATAATAGTACAATTTATGGTACATATGGTATCATTTGAAGCGAGTCGTGTCAAGGAAGATATGAAGTTTCTTTCACAATCATGAACGAAAAGCGGCTTGCGCCATGAGGCGCAAGCCGTGTGCTGCCGGGCTGCCCAACGGGGGGATTCGACGCTTACGCGCGGACCTTTTTGACGCTCACGAAGGCGGCGGCGACGAACGCGAGCGCGATCATCACGAAGCCGACGAGGGTGCCGGCGTCACCGGTCTGCGGGGGCTCGACGGACGGGGGAGATACGACCACGGCGCCCGAGGGGTAGGTGATCTTGACGGAGGTTTCGGAAATCGTGCCGAAGTATTTGGCGAAATGCGCTTCGGTCATGTATTTCGCATCCTCATAGGGGAAGCCGAGGGCGGCGAAGTACGCGTCGAACGCGGCCTTGAGCGCGGCGTAGGTCACGCCCGTGGTGTCGCCCGGGGTGAAGACGTAATTGGTCGCGGTGTTGCGGAAGGTGATGTCGCCGTTGACCGCGCGGGTGACGGCAAACTCATCCGTGCCGTAGCCCAGAAGGATCTGCTTGGTGGTGTCGATCTTGCCGGAAGGCTCGACGACCGGGAACAGTATGGAGCTGGCGGTCGTGCCCGCCTTCACGATGACGAACGAGCCGGCGTTGTGGGTGACGGTGAACTCATCGTTGCCGTCGGCGTTGCTGTCCCAGCCGAACACGCCCGTTTTCCAGACGTTGTAGAAGCCGATGCTCGCGGCGACGACGCCGTCCTTGCCCGCCTGGACGCCCTTGGCCCAATACTCGTAGCCGTAAACGATCGCGGTGTCGGGGATGGCGACTCCGGTGCTGCCAAAGAGGATGGAATCATCCGAACCCTTGTCGGCGTTGGGGGCGACGGTCCTCGCGCCCTTGTCGGCGCCGTTC
The DNA here is from genome assembly GCA_002069725.1 of Firmicutes bacterium ADurb.Bin248. Taxonomy (GTDB): domain Bacteria; phylum Bacillota; class Clostridia; order Christensenellales; family CAG-138; genus Phil1. The sequence goes on from MWBW01000023.1 coordinate 42,027, forward strand.
TCATAGGCGTTCGCGGAGGTCAGTTCGAGGTTGGAAAGGTAGAGCTCATAATCGAGGCCCTTTTTGGCGAGCAGGTTCTTCGTGGCGGCGCTCCTGTTGGCGAGCGCCGGGATGCCGATCTCGACGAAGAAGTGCACGACGGTACCCTTCACGACGGGATACATCACCTTGAGCTGCTCGTAGAGGCTGCCGATGACGGAGGTGTTCTTCTCGGTTTCAAGCGCGGTGATCTTGATGGTGATGTCCTTGGTGGCCGGCGCTTCGGTCGGAAGCTCGTCCCAGCCGCTGGCGAGGGCGGGCGCGGCGATGGCCAGAGCCATGGCCAATACCATAACGATGGCGAACAGTTTCTTCATGTGCGGAACTCCTCTCAAATTGCGTGTTTCCCGGGGCGTTCCCGGGCGGCATTGCTGCCTTTGTTGGGTGCTCTCCCGTTTGCACGCACAAATGATAGCATCCGCCGCATGGGCTGTCAACCGAATCATTACGTTGTTTTAATATAGTTCATCGATTCGACACAGTTTATAACCATGGGTTCCCAGCGCATGCATCATCTGTCAATCATGCTTGAAAATACTGGAAATATCTGCGTTATATCCATTTATTACCATACCGTTTATCGGTCTTTGCCCGCGTGCGTCCCATCGCCTTGCCCTTGTCGCTGGAAATAAATGTTGCTATCGCTTAATATTTGCGCGCCCCGGCGAAGCCCGATCGCCCGGCTTTCGACGGAAAGGCGAAAGAGGCTGTCGCACTGAGAAAAAGTACGGCGACTTTTTTTCCAATGAGGCGAATGGGCACATGCAATCTCGAGGAAAGCAAAGGAGCAGGCTATACGCCGAATACGTCTTCCGATTGTATCCAGTGGTTGAGGCGCAGGGTTATGGCTTGTCCGTCGTGATCCGTTCGTTTCCTGCTTTGCCGGGCTTAGTACGACAGCCCCATTTCACGTTGTGATACCCAAATCCTTCGGTATGCTTGCGGGGACCAGCGGCTGTGCGGGGCGGCCCGTGTCGCAACCCCGGGTTCGAAAAGGTAATAAACCGAAAAATATATTAACCAGCCGTAATAAATGTGTTGACATCCGCCACTGGGATTGATATGATAAACGCAGTAAATGTTTGGCATTTATGCTTTCAGGCAAAATGCCGGCGGATACGAAAAAAACAAAAGGAGTGAAACCGCATGAAGAAACTGTTTGCCATCGTAATGGTACTGGCAATGGCTCTGGCCATCGCCGCGCCGGCTCTCGCGAGCGGCTGGGACGCGCTCCCGACCACCGCGCCGACGTTCAGCGACATCACCGTCTCGATTACCGCACTGGAGACCACGAAGAACACCTCCGTCATCGGGGGCCTCTATGAGAAGGTCGCCACGATGTATCCCGTCGTGAAGGGCACGCTCGTGCACTTCTATGTCGAGATCACCATCCCGAAGGAATCCAGCAGGAGCGCGGCCACGAAAGCTCTGCTTGCGAGCAAGGGCCTCGAGTATGAGCTGAATCTTTCCAACCTTAAGTTCAGCGATGACGCCTCTTTCTATCTCAATGGCGTCTACAAGTGGGACTTTACGCCGGTTGACGTCGATTATGATTACGACATGCTCAACCTGACTGTTATCCCCGATCCCACTGCCAGCACCGCTTATGGCTACGAGTATTGGGCTGCGGGCGTTGCGGCCGGCAAGGACGGCGTCGCCGCCGCGAGCATCGGCTTCTACAACACCTGGAAGGCCATCTCCGACTCGGATCCCTGGCAGGAGTTTGCGTGGGACAATGACCAGGATGGCGTCAACGAGTTCTATGTCCATGCGGACGGCACCGACGCTGCCAAGAATATCACGAAATTCGCTATCTACAGCAGCAAGACCGACAACAGCTATATCCTGTTCCCGGTGAAGGACGGCAAGGTCGACGTCACCAAGGAGATAGAGCTGGTCATTAAGGGCACCAAGTACTACGTCAATCGCGCGACCACCGCCGACATCACCTTCCGTCCCGCTGACGGCGGCGACATCATCACCCCGGCCGCTACGGGCTATGCCGCGATCAAGGCTACTTTCGACGCGTACTTCACCGCCCTCGGCTTCCCCTATGCGGATGCGAAATACATGACCCAGAAGCACTTCACCACCTACTTCGGCACGATCCTTGAGACCTCCGTGAAGATCGTGTACCCCTCGGGCGCCGTGGTAGTTGCTCCTCCGGCCGTCGAGCCCCCGCAGACCGGTGACGCCACCACCGTGGTCGGCTTCGTGATGATCGCGCTCGCGCTCGTCGCCGCCGCCG
>MWBW01000024.1 GCA_002069725.1 Firmicutes bacterium ADurb.Bin248
CAGCACAAGGCGAATTGTACTTCCGGCGTATATATTGAAACTGTTATCCGAACATAGGGAACGTCAAAAGGAATACCGGGCTTCGCTTAGGGAAGTATGGAAAAACTCCGACGATATAATGTTTACAAACCTGCGCGGCGACTATCTGAACGGCGTAAACCTAAACTGCAAGTTAAAGGACATTGTAAAAGCCGCCGGACTTCCAGACATACACCTGCATAGCCTGCGTCATACTCACGCAAGTTTACTGATAAATTCCGACGTAACGGCAAGGGTCATAGCGGACAGGTTAGGGCATAGCACAACGAAAACCACGCTTGACACATACAGCCACGTTTTCGCCGCAAGTGAAGTAAAAGCAATGCAAGCCGTGGAAATGGCGCTGTTCAAACAAGACGAATAAAGAAAAAGCGACAAAGACTAACCCCGGAAACGGGCTAATTTTTGTCGCTTGTTTGTCGCTTATATATACTAAAAGTCGCTTATTTTTACTTGAAGATACTAAATCACGGATCGCATAAAGCCTTGATATATCAGGCATATCTCGATTATTCTAACTGATACTATATTACTGTGTTAGTCTGAAAAAGAAAATATATACACGCTGGACAGCAAGGGCGAGCTTCTCATTACCATCATGTCGTCATTGGCACAGGAAGAAAGCCGTTCTATATCGGAAAACGTGACATGGGGACAGCGTAAACGAATGCAGGACGGCAAAGTCACGCTTCCATACAAACGCTTCCTTGGTTATGAAAAAGGTGAGGACGGTCTGCCGAAGATTGTGGAATCAGAGGCGGTCACTGTCCGGATGATATACCGGCTGTTCCTCGAAGGCAAAACGCCGTCATGGATTGCGAAGCATCTCACCGAGAGCGGTATTCTGACACCGGCGCGCAAGACGATCTGGCAGTCCACTACCGTTCTCAGCATTCTGCAAAATGAGAAATACAAGGGCGATGCGATTTTGCAAAAAACCTTTTGCGTGGATTTTCTCACGAAAAAGATGAAGGTCAATGAAGGCGAGGTTCCGCAGTATTATGTGGAGAACAGCCATCCCTCCATCATCATGCCGGAGACCTTCGACATGGTGCAACACGAACTCAGCAAGCGTAAAGGATACCGAGGCTACAAAGCCAGCGATAGTCCGTTCTCCGGCAAGGTTATCTGCGGCGAATGCGGTGGTGTTTACGGCTCCAAGGTGTGGCATTCCACCAGCAAATACCGCCGCACCATTTGGCAGTGCAACCACAAATATAAAGGCAAAAAATGCGACACACCGCATCTTTACGAAGCGGCTTTGCAGAAGGCTTTTGTGGAGGCGTTTAATCAGCTCATCGAAAACAAAAATGAGGTTTTGAGTGATTACGAGACTGTAATTCTGACGCTGACCGACACTTCCTCCCTTGAAAAAAGGCAGGCGGAGCTTAAAAGCGAATATGATATCGTCATGGAGCTTATGCGAAAATGCGTAGAAGAAAACGCCCGCACCGTTCTGGATCAAAATGAGTACAACAGACGATACGATGTTTTAATGAAGCGATACGAAACCGCTCGGAACGGCATTACTGAAATCAACGATAAATTGTTGGAACGCACCGCCAAGCGAGAAAGGATAACAAGCTTCCTTGACGATTTGAAATGCCATGATAAGCTGGTTACCGAGTTTGACGAAAAACTCTGGCTTGCCACTATCGAATCGGTGACCGTCCATTCGGAGAGCGAAATGACTGTGAAGTTCAGAGATGGCGTCGAAATCCATGCGGATATAAATAATAAGTAAGATGGAAAAATCACAGGTGGCGGTGTGTAGACCGTCATCCTGTGGGTTTTTCTTTTGTGTATAGGACATATCGCTGAGTATGGCAACAATGCAAAAGACGCCGTCAAGGTTGCAAAAATAAAGCGCTAATTGCAACCTTTGCTTCGCTCAATATTCCTTGATATTCCGGAGTATTTTAAATGAAAGAGTGTCAAGGTTGCAAGGTTGCAAAGGGTATCCCTGCTATGATCTATTTCGTTCCAAAATCGTCTTTAACGCGAAAAGCGATTCACTAAGGATCGCCTTTTCATAATCAGAACAGTCGGCCAACAATCCTTCATACGAGAAAGATTTATGGACGCGCAGTGCCATGGCGTCATCGTAGAACAGATCATCGAGTGTCAAGCCAAGAATGGCGGCGATTTGCAGGTAGGTATTGATGCTGGCTCGCTCCCGTCCTGATTCCAGAAGGCTCCAGAACTGGCCGGTGATAAATGATAACTCCGCTGCTTTTTCCTGCGTCAAGCCCAGTTCCCTGCGCGCACTCCTGATGCGCGCCCCGACCACCTTGAGGTCGATCTTAAAAAAATTCTCCACTTTTCCAATCTCCTATCATAGTTTTTTGAGGATAGCTACATGGTGTAGCTAAATCCACTATGATAGAATACTTTGCGTGCGGGTATGTCTGGAAGGAGATCAGGTCTGAATGGGGAGAGAAAACGCGCCAATTCTATATTATTCATCGGTTACGGCCCGCAAAGTGGATTGGCTATGGTATCCATATGTTCCGTTTGGAAAGATAACGATCATTCAAGGCGATCCCGGAGATGGAAAGACCACGCTCGTGTTGAATATCGCTGCGCTTCTCTCGAATGGAACCCCTATGCCGGAGTCGGAAGTCAAAATCTCCTCCGCGAAAACAATCTATCAAAGCGCTGAAGATAGCGTGGAAGATACACTAAAACCGAGACTGGTCAGCGCCGGAGCCGACTGCTCACGGATAGCTTTTATTGACGAGTCGGAATCTGGCCTAACGTTGAACGACCATCGAATCGAGGATGCGATTATAGAAACGGGAGCGCGGCTTGTCGTCCTTGATCCGCTACAAGCGTATCTCGGTGAAAACAGTGAGATGAATCGCGCGGATGGCGTTCGCCCCCTGATGAGGCAATTGACGGCGATGGCTGAACGCACTGGTTGCGCGGTCATCGTTATTGGTCATATGAACAAGGCGAGCGGATCGAAGGGAATTTATCGCGGTCTTGGCTCCATTGATATTACTGCCGCCGCAAGGAGCGTACTTCTGGTAGGCCGGATTAAGAGCAACCCTTCAATACGGGTGATGGCGCAATTGAAAAATAGCCTCGCTCCAGAAGGGAAGCCGATTGCCTTTGAGATAAACAATAATTCATCCATACGCTGGATTGGAGAATACGACATTACTGCTGAAGACCTTTTGCTTGGGGACGGACTGCCGGACGAGGGTGGCAAACTATCGGAAACAATAGAGGCGCTAAGTGCTATGCTCCTAAATGGAAGAATCGCTTGCGTAAAGATATACGAACACTTCCGCAACGCCGGTGTCAGCAAAAGAACTGTCGACACCGCGAAAAAGACGCTTGAGATTAAATCCACCAAACACGCTGATGGTTGGTATTGGTCGTTGTAGAGGAGGATTAGAACATGGGCGGCAAACTTGTGAAGAGCCAGAAACTGAAGATAATTTCAGAAATCGATCCGATCTATGATAGCAAGGATTGGCGGCTAAAAAAGCTGCGTGCCTGTGCTTATATTCGGGTGTCCACGGACAGTCATGACCAAGAAAATAGCTTAAAAAACCAACGCGCCCACTATGAAAAATTCATCGCACAATTCCCCAATTGGGAGTATGTCGGGATTTTCGCCGACGAGGGCATCAGCGGCACTAGCGTCCGAAATCGCACTGGGTTTCGCCAGATGGTTGAGGCCTGCAAGGATGGGAAAATAGACCTAATTGTTGTGAAGGAGGTTTCGAGATTCGCTCGAAACGTCATCGACTGCTTGAATACTGTGCAAGAGTTGTTGACGCTTGACCCGCCGGTTGGCATATATTTCGAGAACAACAACCTGAATACATTGGATGCCGGTAACAAGATGTTTCTCACCATGTTCGCAATGTTCGCTGAGCTTGAAAGCGAGTTGAAATCCAAATCCGTTCTGTTCGGGCTCAAAGAGATGTACGAGGGCGAACGCTATCTCTGCCCTGCAATGAATCTGCTTGGATATGATAAGGATGGAAAATATGGATTGAAAATTGAGCCAGAGGGCGCGAAAACGGTACGGCTGATATATGATCTGTTTTTATCGGGATATTCTGAAAAGGAAATTGCTTCACTACTGACCGAATTAGCGCGCCCGACGGCCACGGGAAAGCTGGAATGGTCAAAAACTGCCGTTGCCGGTATCTGCGGAAACGAAAAATACTGTGGCGACATTTTAATGCAAAAGGGCTATACGATCAATTTTCTCACTCACCAAGTAAGACGCAACACGGGGCAACGAAGAATTTTCTATGAAACGGATCATCATGAGGCAATCGTCTCAAGAGATGAACACGCGAGAGCCTTGCTGCTCTTAAAGGCCAATCATGATTCTCCATTCTTCAACCATTTGTATGAAGTGAAAGTTATTAGGCGAGGATTGCTTTCGGGATTCATCCCCATGAATCTGGCGTTTGGCGGTTATGATGCGGGCCATTACTTGGGTGCGCTAGTTATGGCGCGCGTTCCTTACAAAAATATCGAAGCTGAAGTCGCGCATATATCAGGGGTGAAACGCGTTCGCCGCGAGTTGTTTGGCGACAAGGACGCAGCGATAGCGACCATTTCTCGTTTTGGAATCACTTTCAGCTCAGGATGTATATCACTTCTGAAAGAAACCGCTTGCGTTGAAGTGCTGCTGCATCCCAACGAGCGGCTACTTGCCATTAGAAGGGCCACTAAACGCAACAAAAACGCTATTCCGTGGAACAGTCACGCGATCCCGGCTCGGGAGTTATCACATGTTATCTATGAGTTAATGGGCTGGCAAAGGGACTGGAAATACAAGGTTACGGCAAACTATTTCACAAAGGCTGATGAGCAGGTAATCATCTTTGACTTGAACTGCTGTGAATTCCGCTTTAGGAATAGTGCGCGCGGGGACAAGCCCACAAGGGCTATTCCCAGCGAATGGCTATCTGAGTTCGGTGATGGCTTGCCGGAGTACATGATGCTGTGTAGGCGTGCACTGGCAAATGGGCTGGATAAGTGGGACATCGATGCTGCGGCTTCGGCTGTTGAAGCGTTCGACTTCAAGCCATTATCTCGCAGTGAAGTCGAAAAGAGAATCTCGGAAATGAGGGAACACGATGGATGATAATAGAGAACAATTAAGCGTGGAGCTCATTACCGAGACTGGCCAAAAGAGTCGCGGTGGGCTTAAAGATTACAGTGAAATGAAAAAGGGAAATGTGCAACGCGTGCGCGGTGATTTTCTTTCGCCTATATTCAAGCCCAGAATCACGTTCGCGATTGACAGCGTGACATTTAATATGTCATGTGTGAATCTATTCCCCGACAATCAGTATGTGGTGATCAATGTCGACGAGGCGAACCAACGTATTATTATTGAAGCATGTATGGATTATGACAGGGATTCTCTTAAGTTCGCCAATCTGAAAGGCGAACGGAATAACCCTCGGAAATGTATGGCGAGAATTTTCTGCAGCATGGTATACGAGATGATGGGTTGGAATCGCGCGGCCAAATACCGAAGTATGGCAATCTTTCAAGAGCTTGGCGATAAGAAGATCATTGTATTCAACTTAGATGAGTGCCTGCAGGTATTTACGGAAGTTGTCGAATCCGGTGATGGTAAACAAAAGAGAAGTACGGTCATCAATATGCCGGAGGACTGGAAAGGCCGCTTCGGTTATACCCTCGAGGAGATTGATGCTAAATATCGTGTGGATACGGCCAGTACGTTCGTGACTGTCGATAACGTTACGGGTGAGCGTCATGATTCGCGGATTGAGGCAAAATTACCAACTCCGGAAGAACTAATCCACAGACCATATGGAGGTATCCGATCAAGGCAGGAGGTTGACGAATAAGATGAATAATGTGACTATGCGGGTTTGTCTCGGACGAAAACGGATATTTTTATCCCGCTATATGATTAAATTGCTCGGCAACCCAACGCATCTTATTTTCTGGTATGATGAGTTTGAAGGAAATCTTCTTATCTCCCCGGCGGGGATAGATGATGTTGATGCTTACGAAATCCCGAAATACTTCTGGAAAAGCACAAAGCAATCCTGTGAGGTTGCCCGCATCGCCTTCCTAACCGCCCTACAGTATAGGATTGGCTGGGAAGAAGGCAGCCGATACTTCTTTAAGGGTTCACTCGTGGGATCTGGAGATATGCCGGCGGCGGTGTTCAATCTCGCCAATGGCAGCCGGATGCGGTGAACACATATGGAAAAACCAAAATCCTTTTTTCGTGGAACTAGCATTTTGAAACAGGCGCGACATGCAAACAATATGACGCAACAACAAGCCGCAGATGCGGCGAAGATACATCTGCGGCAATATCAGAGGGGCTTGTCCCCAACTCCGTGGAATTTGAGAGTGGCTTTGACATCATTCTACACCTCATGAGACTTGAGCGCAAGACTCGGTCTGAAGCACTTCATCACCCCGGATGGCATTAATGAGGAACGGCAATTGCCGATATCCCTTGATCCTTATGAATCCCCTTTCTGCCTGCAAAAAACCTGCTGTCACCCAGCGAATCACCTGTGTTCCATTCTGCCAGTTTTTAACCCGGCTAATCGTTTGGCGAGCGACGCTGTTCGCTGATTCGATGCAGTTGGTGGAGCAGAGTGTCATTCGAAGAAGACCAGGAACCTTGAGCCGATGAACAGTCAGGGTTTCCTCCAAACCCTCCCTCAAGCTAGCCGCTGCCGAAGGATACCGATATTCAAGGTTATCGGCGAGAAGATTCAGCTTTTTCAGGGCGATATCCTCATCAAATTCCCGGTATGCCAACGTCATCTGCTTGGATATGTTGGCGCGCTCGGACTCAGGGAGGTGTCCCAATACATTTCGCTTTTTATGCACCTGGCAGCGCTGTACCGGTACCGCATCGCCAAAAATATCTTTGATTGACCTGCGTAGCGCCTTGGAACCATCGATGATGTATAATCGCCTGACTGCCGGATCCAGTCCTCTATCCACCAAATTCCCAAGCAAGCTTTTACACACCGTGCTGTTTTCCGTTGCACCATCCATCAGCCCAAGAACCTTCTTTTCCCCTGTATTCACAATACCCATCGCTGCAATAACCGTCCATTCTCCAACTTGCAGCCCGTCTATCAGGACGGCAATGTAATCTTCATCCAGGCGGCGAGTTAAAAACGTTTCCATTTCGCATTCCATGCCCTGAATGAAACGCCGGTTGACTTCGCTTTTACTCACGCATTCTGATTCTTCGTCTTTGTAATCGATGGTTCTCCCGTAAGCCCTCATGCTGACACCCTGTAGTACCCGGCGTAATACGGCTTGCGTCAGAGGATCGTCCTTTTGAAACATGGCCAAACTCGATAACGGTATTTCCGTTCCGTCTATACTGCGTACCCTGGGTCTGTCTACGCTGAGCTTGGCTCCGCCTAGTACAACTTTCGTTTTTTCTTTACCGTGCCGGTATGCTTCGCGTTGGGAATGGTGTTTCCCCTTCGGGCCCGCATGAGCTGCTACATCCGCTTCAAACATTTGTTTCATGACTGTGATTCCAAGCTCTATTGATAGCGTTAGCAATCCTTCGTTGGCGATCATTTCAAGCTGTTCGTAGTCCTTGATGATTTCTATGGTTTTGTTGTTCCCTTTCCCGGCTTCTCCATGATATACTTGCATTAGTGGCGCATCCTTTCGTTTTAGTTTGCTCAACCAGAAATCTACCAGATTTCCGATTGATGCGCCACCTCAAATTCCACGACGGCCGGGACAACCTCATATCAGAGGTTTGAAAGTGGAGAGCGTGATATTGCTACCGCTTCTTTTTGTGTAGTGATGACCATATGTAAAGCGTTGAATATCGCGCCTGAAAATCTGTTGTGAAACAGAGCGCGTGAAGAATATAAATGGTGTCATAGTAATCGTGTCATGGTATGCACCAACTGAAAAAAATGCACCCGCCTGGTTTTCTATAGGAATCGTGTTATTGTATCAAAAGCAAGGTTTATAGACATGAGCCAGAATATGCCTGAAACTGGGCAAATTCTGGCTCTCTTCTTTGCAATACCACGCGCCGACTCTGGTGCATTCAATTGCATTCTGGCAATCTATTATGTATATTACTATGTACAATAACCCCACCGCAAGAGCGACGGGAGGTCTGTGCTTGAAACTACCCGCATTATCGCGGCTCTCCTTCGCCAAGCATCGCTTCAATCAAAACACCAACCGCAAGTGGATACTTTATAGCATCTTTCTCTATTAAGCTCTGATTTACTATGGCGTTTATAGAAATTTCGATTTTATGTTGCGCATTCTAACATAAGTTGTATAATTAATATCAATTATTTCACGATGGAGAAGCACAAATGAGCAAGCCTCTTGATTTGGCCGAAATCAATAGCTAGATTACTCAAACGCTTAGCAATATTGACACCTTCTTTCAATCATTACTTAAATCAACTGACCATAAGGATCATAAAAAGGCGAGTCTTCTTGCCTATTGGGTGAGAGATTACCTGTATATGTTGAGATGCGAAGCGCGTTTTAAACCTGCGGAGCTTATTCGTTTTTCGCGAGGGGATATTGTCCGAGTTAATTTTGGCTTCCGTATAGGCAATGAACTAGGCGGCAACCATTACGCAATTATAATTGATACGAGAAATAATAAATCCTCCGGATTGGTCACTGTAATCCCTTTGACCTCAGTAAAACCAACATCCGCGCAAAACGAATATTCCCATTGGCTCAAAGTCGGCGTAAAAGACATAGCGCAGCAAAGATGTAAAAAGCTTCTAGAAGAAACAAACCGCTATGCGGCAGAGCTGGAGAAGGCTATTGATCAGTTGTCGGAGTCTAAAGCCATTACGAAGGATGATATTGATCGTATTAAACGAGAAGTTGATGCCACGAGGCAAAAGTATGAAGTGGCGAAGCGGAATGTGGATGAAGTTAATAAGATGCACGACGGTTCGATTGCTAACGTTGGGCAGATCGTTACCGTGAGCAAGCAACGTATACTATACCCATTAAAAAATTCGGATGTGCTATACGCATGTAGCTGTGCAACCGATGATATGCAAGAAATTAGCAAAATAGTCACAAAATTATTCATTGATCGAGGGTTAAAACCTTGACAATAAGAGTACACTTGAATATAATGATAACATATTGAGCCGTTCGCGGCCGCGCGAAAGCGCAAATGGTTATTATGCAAAAGCCCGCAAGGGCTTTTGTCATATAAAGAACTAGCCCGCCGCCATTACGACAGCGGGCTGTGCACATATCCCCGGCAGGAGGACAACCGGGAAGCTTAATCCGTTTTCTTTACGCTGGCAATGAGGTCGTACCCGCCGTTCGCGGCGAGGGAAACCACAACGGCATTGAGAAAGGATATCCCGACAGTATCCGCGGTCAGGGAGCCGAGGAAGAAGTTCGCCGCGATCAGGACAATGACCGCGATAACCCAGGAGAAGATGCGGGTCGGGATTTTCTCGATGAACCCCACGCCCTTGAGAAGTTGGGTGATGCCCATCGTGGCAGCGAGTGCGCCCGAGTAGGTGGCGAGCATAGACCAGGTGAAGAATTCCATAGATACCTCCGTTGAGACTTTTCAAAGTATCACGGAGCGCTGTTTTATCCTGACTGCGGCAAACAAATCGCTACGCGATACGTTACCAAGATGGATAAAAAAGAAGCATACCTATTCATACCGTCGGCATTTCATAAAAAGAAGGTTTAACGCTTGCATATATGGGTTGACGCCATGCCTGACTGTCTGGGATTTTGTCTTGCAGCGGGAGCGCGAGCATTCGCTATTCTTGAATATGGTTTCTTCCCCATCCCGCCTTTTGATAATGCGCCTCCATTATGCTATGATAATTGATAAACGGGAATTTGGCGGGTAGTTTTAAGCTGCGTGTAATTTATATAATCGGAGGCAAAAATCAATGTTTAAAAAAAGAGTTTCCAATATTGGAATTTGATTCGAATCCCAAAGCAAAAATAGAGCCGTCGAAATATAATTGTGAAAACAGATGTTCCCGAATGCTGCGTCATAACTTTTTTTGGTGATGTAATTAAAGAATTGTTGCGATCCGACAAACTAAAGCAAATCGCGACATTCTATACGGCTACTATCAATTTGCCAATATATGAAACCGTATATAACGAAAAGCTTGTTGCAATTATGCAAGGTTTCTTGGGTGCCGCTGGTGCCGCCGCACAGTTGGAGGAACTGATTGCAATGGGATTTTCAAAGTTCATGATTTGCGGCGCTGCGGGAGTTTTGCAAAAAGGTATCCAGGTAGGCCGCTTGGTTGTTCCATATTCAGCGGTTAGAGATGAGGGCGTTTCATACCACTATGTAGAACCTTCACGAGAAATAGAATGCAATCAACACGCTATAAACACGATTGAAAAACTCTTACATGCGGAGAATATTCCATATATAAAAGCGAAAACATGGACTACAGATGCATTTTACAGAGAAACGGAAAAAAATAGCGCTGCGGGTTTTAGAGGGGTGCGTTACAGTGGAAATGGAAGCCGCCGCATTTTTCGCAGTATCAAAATTCCGCAATGTAATTTTAGGTCAAATATTATTTGGCGGTGATGATCTAAGCGGAGTCGAATGGGATCCGCGCAAGTGGAACAACCGTGAGCAAATAAGAAAAAGTCTCGTAGAATTGTCATTTAAGGTCTGCTTGCAGCTATAAGCTTTTATTCCGTTACGAGCATACTGTGAAGTTCATCATACCTATCGTAAAAAGGGATGCGCCCGTGCGGTTTCAACGGAGCGAATCGAACGTGAAATCGTACCGGTATTGCCGTTGTTATACGCGAAGAAATGCCCGAATCCTCCAGGAATTCGGGCTTTTTGTTTTGGCCGAAAATCGCTTGCTCCTTATCATGCAGAGCCTTTGGATGCACCGCGCCGGGCCCGGCAATCCGAGCTTATCGCGGCGGAAAAGTCCGGCGGGAACGGGACCGTTCCCGCTTCGCTCGTGCGCGCTATTCTCCCACATCCCCGAAGTTCTTCCACGCGGCGAACGGGATCATCTCGACGTCGTTGCGGTCGGATTGGATATAGGGCGGATAGGCGTGCAGCAGCGCGTCGTTGACGAGCGCGTCGCCGGGCATGCCGCCCCCATACGGTGCGAGCATGAGGCTGAACTGCTGCCTCCCGCCGCGAAACGTCGGCGCGCACGATTGGAAGGATTCGCCCACCGCGTTCGAGATGACATCCGTAAATCCGTGCCTGAGCGTGGGGTGGCGCAGCGGCCTGCCGCCGTAGACGCCGAAGGGGTTCAGCCAAAGCGCGTACCTGCCGCCTCCCGTACGGCGTACGCGCATGCGCATGAACGCGAAGCTCGTGTCCGCGGCCGCGCTCTGCGCGATCAACAGGCCCCGATCCCCCGCGCCGAAGGCGACGAAGGCGCAGGTGATGGCGTTGTTGCTCGCATCGATGTCCGGATTGCCGCTCAAAGCGGCGAAACCGAAATCGAAGCCGCTCAGATCGCCCAGGAAATTGTGCTTGTATACGCAGACGGGCTCCGCGTCGGAGCCCGTGAAGGCGGGCGATATCTCGAGCGGCATGACCTCCCGCCAGCGCGCGTCGTACCCGCGCCGGAGCCTGCGCGCCTTGCCCGCCTGCATGCCGCGGTCCTCCGTCATGGGGTATCGGATGTCCGCATCGACGTACAGGTACGGCAGGTCGCCGACGATCCAGTATTTCTTGACGTATTCGACGGCGCGCTCCTTCTTCCGGCCGAGATAAATCGCGCCTGTTTCCGTGAGGACCGCCGCGTTCGCGTCCGCTCTGTCCGTGACGAAAGCGGGCTTCCCGCAGGAAAGAACCCGGCCGCCGTAGCGAACCGAGGTGGCAAAAGAGCCTTGCGCCGTGACGCGCCTGCCGTTATGGAAGAGCGCGAGGCCGCCGTCCGTCAGCCTGAGCGCGATCTCGCCGTTGCCGATCCCGCCTTCATCGCAGTAAACCGAGGTTTCCGCGCCCGCCGCCGCGCCCTGCCTGAGGGCGATCTCGAAGCCTTCGCCCTCATAGACGATATCCCTCTCCGGCATGCCGAACACCTCCCGCGCGAACGAGAAGCGAACCCCCGCCCCCGTCAGGTTCGGCCCGGCGTCTCTGAGCCGGATCAGGCCCCGCTTTTTGCCGTTCCCCCTGTAATAGCGCCGGGGGATCAGCGCCCTGGCGCCGTCCGACCCCGAAAGCGGCCCGGCGTCCCCGAGTATCGCCTGCGCGCGCTCCAGGTTGCCCTCCGCGAGCGCGGCCGCCTGCATGAGGCGCGGCTTGCACATGACCGGGGTTGAAAGGCCGAAGTGCGTCGTCGAGAAGGCGGCGAGCCTGTCCCGCATCAGGCCGTCGAGCCTTTCCTTGACGCTCCCGCGGCCCCCGGCGGCGCAGAGCGCGTATTCGCCCGCGAGCCTTTCCCGTTCGATGCCGGTCCAGAGCTTGGTGTTCTCGAGCTTGTCCGCCCAGGGGGCGTATCCGTCGAAGGAGCCGTCCGCCGTGTCCTGCCCGAATATCGCTTCGCCGAGCGGCGGATGCGTTTGAAGATAGCGGTAGGGCGTATCGAACTCCACATAGGAAAGTTTGCTCAATTGCCGCACGATGGTGTTGAGGCCGCCGCGGATCAGCGGCTTTTTGAACCCGAGCGCGCGGGAAAGGTTGACGTTGACGAGGCCCTGCCAATAGTCGTCGTCCGCGTCCATGTCGAGCAGCACGAGGAGGTCGCACGGCTCGTCCATGCGCGCCTGTTCCCGGCGTAGCGACTTCACAAGGTTCAGCATGCCCAGGTGATCGAGCGAATCGCCCGGGTTGATCGCGGGAAGAAGCGCGATGCGCTCATTTCTTCCGGGCGCGCCGTACCAGAGAGGATTGAAGCGTTCCTTTACGGAGAGCTTCGGCACGAAGCAGCCGAAGCCGTTGAAGGAAATGCAGCTGTAATAGATCGAGATCGCCTCTATGCCCAGTTCCTTGTAAAGCGGGATCAGCCCCGGCGTCGTCATGCACTCCTGCGGGCGCACGACGGGCGCGTACGTCCCGAACACATCCTTGACGCCGCTGCCCCATTCGTTCGAGATCGACCAGGCGATGTTCCTTCGGAATTCCTCCGCCGTGTGCGCGGAAACGATGCCGTTGTTGAAGCTCATCAGCTCCATTTCATCCGTGCCGTCCGCGACCCTTTTTTTGATGCGCTCAATGAGCTCGGGGCAGAACAGGCGCATGTTGCCGCCCAGGGAGAAGTGGTTTTCGATGTCCCAGGTCCCGCGAACCGGAACGCCGCCGGCGTTATAAGCGTCGAGCACGTCGAGTATGTAGCGGATGAGGCGGATGTCCTTGCCAATGCCGTCTTCGTCTAGCGTGTCGGGCCGATAGGAATGATACAGGTTCGTGTGGAACCGGAACGCCACATGGATTTTGCCGCTTGCCGCGCCGAACTTGGCCATAGCGCCTCCTTGGGGTGAATGCCGTCTGTTTTACGCGCCCTCAGTCCCGCGCCGGCCGCGCGGAGGGCTCCGCTGCGGCGCGGCCGAGAGAGGCTTCCATTTGGGCGAGCGTGCGCCTGTCTATGTTGAATACGAAGCGGATGGCCGCCCACGCCGCCGCCGCGCTGAAGAGCGACATGCCCGCCGCGAGATAGCGCATGTTGAGCGCGGTCTGCGCGCTCTGGTTCGCGCCGAGCGCGCCGGCGTAGCCGAGCCATTCCATGAGCAGCAGGCCTATGGAAGGCCCGACGCCCTGCGCGATCTTGCGGAAAAACGAGTGAAAAGCGTAGATGGTCCCCTCCTCCCGCCTGCCGGTCTTCCATTCGTTGTAGTCGATGGCGTCGGCGACCATGGCGTAGGAGGTGATGATGAACACCGACGCACCCAGGCCGTTGAGCAGGCAGAAGAACAGGTACAGCAGCATCCCCCGTACGTTGCCCTCCATGGGGAATAGGAGCATAAGCGCGCTCGAGAGGACCGGCAGCAGGAGGCTGAGCTGCGACGCCTCCTTCTTGCCCCATCTGCGCGCGATTTTGGCGATGAACGGCATCACGGCGAACATGGGCGCGTAGTTGAGCAGCATCACGAGGCCCGAAAGGCCCGCGTTGTGGAAGTAGCTCTGGAACATGACGGTGACGGCCATTTCCGAGCCGTAAACGCCCAGGTAGAAGGCGACCATGGCAAGCGTCACGCCCACGGCGCCCCGGTTGCCGAGGAAGTTGCGGATGGTTTTAAAATAATTGAACTTCTCCGCGGGCGGGCGCGCCTGTTCGCCGTGCAGGGCTTCGGGGCGGATGCGCTCCGTCGTGCCGCGGATGAGCAAGCGGAACGAAACGAACGCGATTACGCCGAGTATCAGCGCGATGGGGAAAAGCTTCCCGCCCATGAGGTTGTCGTCCCTGTCGTAGATGAGCAGGGGCAGCCCGACGCCGATGCCAATGGAGGCGATGAGCGCGCCCGCGTTGCGCCAGGCCGAAAGCTGCGCCCGCTCGCCCGGTTCCGCCGTGATGACGGAAACCAGGGAGCCGTAGGGCACGTTGACGACGGTATAAAACAGGTCCCACGCCATGTAGCCCAGCATGCACACCGTGATCCTGAGCCAGAGCGCCGCGTTCGGGATGGGGATGAAGCACAGCGCCGCCGCGACGACCAGCCCGAAGGAGCCGAAGTGGATGTAGGTCTTGAACTTGCCGCGCCTGAATCGCCTTTTGCTGTTGTCCATCAGCGCGCCGATGAGCGGATCGTTGACGGCGTCCCATATTTTGAGGATCACCAGCAGCAGCGCGAAAAGCGAGGCGCTCAAGCCGATGTACTGCGTATAGAACACGGCAAGATAGCTCGCCAGCGCGAAGGACATGTTGCAGCCGAAGTCCCCCGCGGCGTAAGCGAGCTTATCGCGCATGCCGAACTCCGGGTATCCGTTTTCGTCGAAAGAGCGCGCCCGTTTCATAAAATTTTTCCGTCCTTTGCGCGTCGATGTGCGTTTGTGCCGTGAATTAGGGCTGCCGTGCCGCTTGCCGCAAGCCCTTGCCTCCATGTTAGCATCCCCGCGGGCTGTGCGCAACCGGAATTCGCACGCGGGGCCCCTTGCGCGCCGCGGGGCTTCCGCAGCGGAAACCCGATCCCGCCGCCCGGGCGCGCGCGATGAAAAACGGGCCGCTCCCGCGGCCCGCCGTTGCTGCATGCTCCTCTATTCCTCAAGCTTTTTGGGCTTCCCGCCCGTGTTCACGTCGCGGTAGGAAACCACGGTGCAGCCCATGTCCTCGACGAGCTTGATCGTGCCCGCGCGGCTTTCGGACGTATCCCCGCCGCCGGAGCAGAAGAAAAGCTCGACCTCCTTGTTCGCCGGCAGGAGCTTCACCATGGAATTGAACGCGGGCGCGGGGTAGCTCGCCCAGATGGGCGCGCCGAGCGCGATGCGGTCGTACCCGGTCAGGTCGACCCCGAGCGGCTCTATATCCGAAGCCTTGCGCTTCATCGCCTGCGGGCAGCCGGGCAGAAACGCGGTGAACAGGCCGCGCTTTTTCTTTTCGCGCACGCGCACGCAGTCCGCCTTGAGCTCCGAAGCGAGCTTTTCGGCCTCCGTCATGGTCGCGCCGCCAAAGGTATAATACAGTATGATGGTTCTCATAAAGTCCCTCCCGATGAATCGGTTTGTTTTCCGGTGTTGCGCACAGTATAACAGCGAAGGAAGGATTTGTAAACGAAAAACCGCCGCCGCTTGCCTCATTCTCCGAAACGCGCGAAAACGCCCCTCGCCGTTAAAGCGCAGGGCGTTCCAGCCAAACTTGATTGTCAATTGTCCATTGTCAATTGTCAATTATTTACAGGCTCTCGCCGAAATCCGCGCGGAACCTGCGGGCGAGCTTCTCCTGCCAGTCGTCCACGGGAGCGAGGCGGCCGAAGAAGAAGCGCAGCACCGACGGCTCCTCGACGAACTTCAATCCGCCAACGATCTCCCGGTTCCTGAACAGCCACACGATGCGATCGATGGCGTACTCGACCTGTGAGAGCGTGAACACGCGCCGCGGGAGCGCGAGGCGCAGCAGTTCCATTTCGGCGAGCCGCTCGGAACCGTCCGGCTCGCGCTGCTCGGATATGGTGCCGCGCTCCATGCCGCGTATGCCGCCCGCGATGAACAGCGCCGCGCCCAGCGCGCCCGCGGGATACTGCGTCTGCGGCACGTGGGGCAGGAAGCGCAGGGCGTCGAGATGGCACCCGAGGCCGCCTGCGGGCAGTATCACGGGCACGCCCTGCCGGTCGAGCTCGTTGCACATGTATTCTATGAACTGCGGCCCCTGGGAGATGACGTCCTCATCCATGGTCTCCTCGAGACCCACGGTCATGGCCTCCATCTCGCGCACGCTCATGCCGCCGTAGGTTAAAAAGCCCTCGAACATGGGCACGAGTTCCTTCATGCGCTCGCACAGCTCCTTCGAGCGCATGCACATGCCGCCGCCGCGCGCCGCGCCGAGCTTCCTCGCGGAAAAGTAGATGATATCCATGGCGTCCGCCATGGCGCGCGTGATCTCGCGCGTGGTCATATTGCGGCAGGCTTCCTCGCGCTTTTTGATGAAGAACAGATTATCCTGCCAGAGCGAGGCGTCGATGACCGTGATGATCCCATTCTCTCGCGCGATCTTCGATACGGCGAGCATGTTTTCGAGCGAGAGGGGCTGGCCGCCTATGAGATTCGTGCCGGATTCTATGCGGATGAAGGGAATGTTGCCCGCGCCCTCTTTTTTGATGAGCGCGCGGAGCTTATCAAGGTCGAAGTTGCCCTTGAACGGGAAGTCGCTCACGGGCTTCCTGCCCTCGTCGACGACGAGCTCCTCCACCACGCCGCCCATGCGCGTGAAGTGCGCCTTGGCGGTGGTGAAATGGAAGTTCATGGGGATCACGTTGCCGGGCTTGATGAATGTGAGCGCGAGTATGTGCTCGCACGCGCGGCCCTGGTGCGCGGGCAGGAAGAACTGCGTGCCGAATATCTCCCTGAGCTTATCTTCGAGCCGCGTGAACGTGGCGCTGCCCGCGTAGCTGTCGTCCGCGACCATCATGGCCGCGAGCTGGTTGTCGCTCATGGCGTTGACGCCCGAGTCGGTGAGCATGTCGAGGAAGATGTCCCTGTTGGTGAGAAGGAAGGTGTTGTTGCCCGCCTCGTTGACGGCCTCGAGCCTGCGCTCGACCGGGGGGAGGCCGAGCTTCTGCACGATGCGGACCTTGTGCATCTCGAGGGGAAGCTGTTTGCCGTTTGCGAATTTGATGGTGTCCATGGGTGTTTCTCCTTTAACAATAATATTTTGCTCGGAGGCACCCTTTGGCCCGATGCCCTCCCGGCGAGGGCATATAAAAACGCTCCTCCTCCGTTGCCAGAGGACGAGCGCCAAATCCCGTGTTACCACCTCAATTCGCCTGCGCCTCGCGGCGCAAGCCTTTTCAAGTACGGCGGATGACTCCGCGATACTCTACCGCGATAACGGGCGAAACCCGTTCCAGCCTACTCGGCGTCGCCTTTCGATGGACTGCTCAAAGCGTGTATTCCCGGGCCGTACCTGCCGCCTCGCACCATCCGGCGGCTCTCTGGAAGGCCCCAGGGGCGAGCGCCCCACCCGGTACTCCTTCGCTGTCAGCGCATTTGTTTATCAAATCAGGTGTGATTATACACGGGCGGAACGGTTTTGTCAACACCGATCATATATAATATTTGATTTCCTTTATTGCCCGGAAAATAACGCTTTTTGCCGAAACCGTCCGGATCGCGCCGCGCCGGGGTGGAAACCGGCGCTCCCGCGCGCTATAATACGAGATAAATTAGGCAAATGATTCGGAGGGCGGCGAAGCTTGGAACGGAGCGCAAACGCAAAAAGCATATGGATGCTGCACGCCGCTGTGATGCTCTTCGGCCTCTCGGGCGTCGCGGCAAAATTCGCGGCGGCTTCCGCCGTCACGATCGCGTTCGGCCGCTGCGCCGTTTCGGCGTGCGTGCTTTTGCCGCTGCTTTTCGCGAGAAGGGAACCGCTTGGCGTTACGCTCGCAAAGGATGCGCCTTTGCTCGCCGCGGCGGGGCTGCTGCTGGCGCTTCACTGGGTTTCGTTCTTCGAATCGGTGAAGGTCGCCTCGGTCGCGATCGCGACCATCGCGTTTTCGACGTATCCGCTGTTCCTCGTTTTCCTTGAGCCGCTCGTTTATCGGGAGAAGTTCCGAAAAGTCAGCCTGCTCTTCGCGCTTCTCCTGCTCGCGGGCGTAATCGTGACGATACCCGAGTTCGCGTTTTCCGATAGAACGCTGCGCGGCGTGCTCTGGGGCATGCTCGCGAGCCTCACCTACGCGGGACTGAGCCTTTTCAACCGCTCCCTCGCGGCGCGCCATTCCGGAGCGAAGATCTCGCTTTGCGAGCAGGCGATCGCCGCCGCCGCGCTGCTGCCCTTCGCGCTCGCGGCCGGCGGGCGGCCGAGCCTTGCGGACGTCGCCGTCATCGCCTTCATAGGCGTGTTCTGCACGGCGCTGGCGTTCTCGCTGTTCGTGGCGGCGCAAAAGCGCCTGAGCGCGCAGACCGCGGGCGTCGTCGCGGGCATGGAGGCGGTCTACGGCATGCTGTTCGCGTATCTGCTGCTCGGCGACGCGCCGGCGTGGAGGGAAATCCTCGGCGGGGCCGTCGTGCTCGGCGCGGCGCTCGCGGCGACATGGAGGAGGGAAGCCCCTACTCCATGATCTTCTTCTGCGCGGCGAGCCTTTTGCTCGCCCTGCGCACCGGTATGATGATGACCTGCACGAAAACGAGCGTCGCGGCCAACACGGCGAGCGCGGGTATCGTGACCGAGAACAGGTACGGCAAAAGCATTTTCCCGGCTTTCACCGGCCCGCCGATCAACTCGGGATACTGTAATACGGCGGCGATAAGCTGCGTGGCGATGGTAATACACAGCAATACGCTCACGCCCGTCGCGATGGCGACGACGCGCTTGCAGTGCGCAATTTTCGAGTCGAGATCGGAATAGATCTCGAATTCGCCCTCCCCGGCCTTCCTGCGCAGGTATACCCAGCGCAGATAAGAGGCGACCTGCTCGACGCCCGTTTCCTCGAGGAAGCGCAGGTACGCGGCGCTTTCCGGATGCGAGGGCAGATACTCGAGCAGTTCCAGCCGATAGACGTATTCGCCCCGGACGCCTTCCTCGAATTCGTACCGGATGGCGCTCGCCGCGATGAGGTGCAATCCCCTGGCGGACATTTCGTTGAGCCACTTTTCTTCTTTTTCGTACGCGCCTATGGTGAAGCACTTATATACGACATGCCTCATATGCGGCCCTCCATGACGGTTTCCCCGCTGCGCACGAGCTCGCGCAGCCGCGCGAGTTCCTCGCGCAGCGCCTGCCTGCCCTGTTCCGTGATGACGTACTCCTTCTTGCGCAGGGACGCCTCCCCCTGCGCCGCACAAATCCACCCGCGCTCGAGCAGCGCCGTGAGCGCGCCGTAGAGCGTGCCCGCGGCGAGCCGCACGCGCCCGCCGCTCAGGCGCTCCGCGTTCTGCATGATGCCGTAGCCGTGGAGCGGCTCCAGAAGCGAGAGCAGTATGTAGTACACCGCCTCCGTCAAAGCGCCGTTTTCGTAGCCCATTAAAATATCGCCTCCCGTTATATCGCCGTCCGTTATAATTGCATTATATCGGCATCCGATATATTTTGTCAACGGGTATCCGCGAATATTTCCGTGGGGATTGACACACGGCGCCGCCGCGCCGTATTATAACTATTAGATATATCCTGGAGATATGGAGCCTCGCATGAACCAAACGAATTACGTGATACTCGGGCTTCTGAGCGAAGGGCCCATGACGGGCTACGACATCAAGCGCTTCATCGACATCCGCTTCCGCTTCTTCTGGAGCGAGAGCTACGGCCAGATCTATCCTTCGCTGCGCGCGCTGTGCGGGGAGGGCTATATCGGCGAGGCCGAAGCGGGCGAAGGGACCCCGCGCGCGAAGCGGGTCTATCGCCTGCTGCCGCGCGGCATGGAGGTGTTGCGCGCTTGGCTCGCGCGCCCGGTCGGCAAGGAAACGGTGCGCCTGGAGATACTGCTTCGCATGTACTTTTCGCACCTGACGGAGCCCGAGGTCATGCTCGCGCACGTGCGGGAATTCCGCCGCGCGCACGCGCGCGACCTCGCGACGCTGCGGCTGTTCGAGAAGGAACTGAAGGCCATAGAAGAAGAAGACGCGGCGCATCCGTCTATCCTGCGCGTGATCGACTTCGGCCTGAAGGCGAACGAGGCGTATCTTGACTGGTGCGCGGAAACCGAAAAATATCTGGAAGGAAGGCTCGGGCATGAGGCGTAAAATAAGGCTGATGCTCGCCTGCGCGGCGATGTTCCTTTTCCCGCTGACGTTCAATTATCTTTCGCCCTATGTTTCCATAGACGGGGCGATGGCGGGGCTCGTTTCGGGCAGCTTACTCGTATTCGCGCTGCAGTTCCTCTCGGGCATCTTCCTCGGGCGCGCGTGGTGCGCGTGGGCCTGCCCTGTCGCGGGCATCGCGGAAATCGGGCGCGGCGTCAACGACAGGCGCGTCAACATAAAGAAACTCGCGGCCGTTCGATACGCGATCTTCGGCGTATGGTTCGCGGCGCTCGTGGGCGCGTTCGTCCTTGCGGGCGGCATACGCGGCCTCGATCCGCTGCATCTGACGGAAAAGATCGTTTCCATCGACGAGCCGGCGAAGTTCGTCACCTATTATTTCGTGCTGATCGCGCTGCTGGCGCTGACCTTCGCCGTCGGCCGCCGCGGCGCGTGCCACGCCATCTGCTGGATGGCGCCTTTTCTGACGGCGGGCGAGCTGGTCGGGCGGGCTCTTCGCGTCCCGCAGTTGAAAATCCGTTCCGAGGCGGAAAAATGCGTTTCCTGCGGCCTGTGCACGAAGTCGTGCCCCATGAGCATCGACGTCGAAACGGAGATCAAATCCGGGCGCGTCAAATCCCTCGCCTGCATCCGCTGCGGCGCGTGCGCGGACTGCTGCCCGAAGCGGATTCTGCGCTTCGCATGCGGCGAGGCGAAAGATAATGTGATTTACGGTAAATCAGTTTATTAAACTCCCGCCCGTCGACACGGCGCGACAAAACCCGCGCGAACAGCCGTTTCTGGCGCGACGGGCCGGGAGCTTGTTTCGAGTCGGCTCCCTATTTCTTTTTCCAGGCTTCGGTCGTGATAAAATCGTACCCGCCGTTGGCGGCGAGGCTCACGATCACCGCGTTCACGAGCGAGAGAACCGCGCTGCCCCAGGTGAGCGCGCCCGTGAACAGGTTCGCAAGGATCAATATCGCGAACGCGACGATCCACGAGAAAATCCGCGTGGGCAGCTTCTGTATGAAGCTCACTTCCTTGAAGAGCTGCGTGACCAAAATCGTCGCCACGAGCGCGCCCGCATAGGTTGCGAGCCCCGACCAGGTGAAGAATTCTTCCACAATATGCCTCCTTTCGACCGCAGTTTATATTTATGCGGGAAAGGGGGCGGAGTTTCCCGATAAAAGGCGGCGGGGACGGATTATCTCCCCGCGGCCGTCATGCGGAAGCCGTCGATAACCGGCGCGAAGGCCGGGGCAAGCCGCGCGAAAGCGCCGCGAAAAGCTTCGCGGCGCTCGCATGGCGCCCGCCTTACGGCGCGGCGTCGTAGGTCAGGTAATCCCCGTACGCCTCGCCGAGCTTCTTGAGCATGGCGTCCCGGTATTTGAGCTGCGCGTCCGTAAACTCGGGAAAGCCGCCGGGCACGCAGAATTCGACGATGCGGCTGCCGTCCTGATAGCGATAGGTCATCGGGCCGTCGGGAATCCACGGGGAGAGCTTGCGTTGGGCGATTTCCCGGAGCTGCGCCGCGGCGTCCTGCGAATTTGCGTAGACGAGTATGTGCAGCCCGAAGCCCCGAAGCTCCCCCTTGAGCGAAACATCCGCGATCTGCATGGCTTTGATGGAAATGCGCATCTCCGGCGGCGGCGTATAATATCCCTCGAGGTCGAGCGCGCCGAAGCCGAAATAGAGCGATCGCTCCAGCCCGGCCGGATCGAGCGCATGGATGGCGGCGATGTTGCCCGGGCCGAGCAGCTTCACGGCGGGGTCGGTGAGCCACGCGCTCACGACGTCCGTCGTCAGGTATTCCCCGAAAACATAGGCTTTTTTGCCGTTCCATTCGATCTGCGCCCAGGAACCGATGGCGCCCGTGCAGACGACCGCCTGCCCCGTGTAAAGCTCGGCGAGCACCGCGGATTCCGCGCGGGAAGTCGGAAGTTCGCGCACGTTGACGGGCTCCGTCGCGTACAGCGCGACGGGTATAAATACCGCCTGCTCGCCGGGCGCTTCGAACAGATAGGCGTCGTAGGCGTACGCGATGGCCCCGTCGTACTCGAGTATCGCCCATTTGCCGCAGATGCCGACTTTGTTGACGCGCTGCCCCGAATAGAGCGTGGCGATCTGGGGAAAGGAGGTGTCCGGCCCCGTGCGAACCGCAAGGTCGCCCACGATCGGGTACACCACGGCGGGCTTGAGTGAAACCGCCCGGCCGTCCTCGCCGGGGACGGCGTGCGGATTCTTCAGGTTTTCAAACTTCGTGCCGGGCGCGAACACGACCACGCGGGGATCATCCTGCGAAGCCGTAAGCTCCGCGAACTGGTTGGTTTCCCCGATGCGCAGGAGCGTCGGCGCGGCGTCTTCGGGCTCGAGCTCGTGCGTCACGCCGTCGATGACGACGCGGTTGTTGAGGGCGATGTAGCGCTCCCCGTCCACCACGACGGTCTGCGCGAGCGCGGGCACCGCCACGAGCGCGGCGAGCAGCGCCGCCGCCGGGATCAGCGCGTAGCGCAGCCGGGGCGCGCGCCGCGGCCTGGCTTCTGTTTCCCCGATGCGCGCGCGGATCTTATCGAGCAGGGCCGGCAGGCCCAATTCCCCGGTCGCGCGTTTGGCCGCAAGGCGCAGCAGAGCGTCGACGTCCGGCTTTTCACCTTTATGTTCTTTATATTCGTTCATGATTCCATCGCCTCGCTTTCAAGTGCTTTTTCGAGCAGAGCCCGCGCGCGAAACAGCCGCGCGCGATAGGTGCCGCCCGGAACAAGCAGCGCGCGCGCCGCCTCCTCACAACTCAATTGTGCGAAATAATGCAGTATCACGGGCGCGCGGTAGATTTCCGGCAGCGCGAGCACCTCCCGGCGCAGGCGCAGCGCGAGCTCCTTTTCCTCATACGCCTCGTCCGTCGAGGGCGGGGCGGCTTCATATCGGGATTCGGGCAATTCGCCGGGGAAAGACAGGCGGCGCTCCCTTCTTTTCCGGTTGAAAGCGAGGTTGCGGCAGGTTTTATAGAGCCACGCCCTCGCCTGCGGCGCGGCAAGCTTCGCGAGCGTTTCCCAATGCTCATAGGCTTTCAAAAACGTCGTCTGCGTCAAATCCGCCGCCGCGTCGTGGCTGTGCGCCACGCCGTATGCCGTCCAATACACCATGGCCGCATGGGCGTTATACAGCGCGTCAAACTCGCCTTCCAATCCCCGTACCCCCTGCGCGATCGCGTTCCTGTGAATAAGACAATTATACGGCGCGTTTTGCTGCGCTCCAATCAAAAAAGTGGCTCCGCCACTTTTTTGAGACTTACACGCTTTGCCTGTTGCTTCGCAACGGCCGGCAAATCGTGAAATGTACGAAAGCCTGCGGCTTTCATCCGTTTCGGCGCACATGTCGCCGAATCCGGATTGGGCGTCAAGGGGCTGCGGCCCCTTGACAATCCCCGGGGTTTTCAATAAAAGTTAACGCCGCGAAATACCCTCGCGGCGCTTGGGATGATTCCGGATTTGATTCGCTGCGCGTCAGTACCTGCGCTTGCGCCTGCGCGTGATGCTCATGCCCGCGAGATCCTGCAGCGCCTCGTATTCCTCCTGCGTGTGCGGCAGGGTCGGCATCATGCCGGTGGTCTCGTTGGCGCTGGCGGTTTGGGCCATGTCGAGGTATTCCTCGTCGGTCTTTTTCTTCTTTGGCATGGGAAAGCTCCTTTTTTCTTAGCTTTCATTCTCGCGGCGCGGATTATGCGGCCCTTGCGGCGGCATTTCGCCGCCGGATCCTTCCGTTTCGCGGACATTTTGGATACAATAGACCGCGGAGGGGATTTGCATCCCGCCGCCGAAAGGAGAACGCTCGATGAAATACTATATCGTGGACGCTTTTTCGGACCGCGTATTCGCGGGCAATCAGGCGGGCGTATGCATCGCCGGGCGGCCGCTGCGCGCCGCGGTCATGCAGAACATCGCCGCGGAAAACAACCTCGCGGAAACCGCGTTCGTCACGCCGAACGGAGAGGATTTCGACCTTCGCTGGTTTACGCCCGAGGCCGAGATCGACCTTTGCGGGCACGCCACGCTCGCCAGCGCGTTCGTGCTTTCGAATTTCGGGGACAAGAGTCCGGATACGCTGCGCTTCCATACGTTAAGCGGCGTTTTGAGCGTCGTAAAAAAAGGCGGGCTCTACGAGATGGACTTCCCCGCCAGGGCCCCGGCGCCCGCGCGAATTACGCAGCTCATGGAGCGCGCGCTCGGCCGCGCGCCCATGGAGGCGCACCTTTCACGGGATCTGCTGCTGCTCGTCGAGGACGAAAGCTCCGTCCGTTCGCTTTCCCCGGACATGGAGCTCATCCGGCAGATTCCCGAGGGTATGGCCGTCATCGTGACGGCGAAGGGGGATGAAGTCGATTTCGTGTCGCGCTTCTTCGCGCCCAAGGTGGGCATACCGGAGGACCCGGTGACGGGCTCCTCGCACGCCACGCTGATCCCGTTCTGGGCGCAGCGTTTGGCAAAAACCTCCATGACGGCGCGGCAGCTTTCGAAGCGCGGCGGCACGCTCTGGTGCGAGTACCGTATGGATCGCGTGAAAATCTCAGGCAAGGCCGCGCTCTATCTTTCCGGAGAGATCCTTGAACAGCCCGACTGGTACGCATAAAAAGAAAAGCCGCGGATCGCGAACCCTTCCGCCCCGCTTTCCCGGCACGGCGGGACACCGCCGGGCATCGCCGCGCGGTTTTTCGGGCAAGCTAGGCGCGGAGGTGAGCTTTATGGGACCCAAATACACGGACATGTACGCCCTTTTCGAGGGCGACGCCGAGGCGCGGCGCTACTTTGAGGATCTGCCGGACTATGTGCGCGAGCAGATCAAGACCCGCGCGGGCAACGTCAACTCGCTCGCGAGCCTGCAGGATTACGCGGAAAACCTTCTGCGCGGAGACGACTGAACAAAAGGGCGAAATGCGAAAGCCGGGGCCGTGGGGCTCCGGCTCTCCGATTTTCTTAAAAACGGTTTCGTTTCTCATTCGCCCTTCATGCCGATGGCATCCGCCTTGCCGTCGAGGATGTCGATGCTCAGGCGGATCGACTCGCCTATGGCCGCGTCTATGTCGTCCGGCATGACGCCGAGCGGATCGCAGCCGAGGGATTTGTCGATGTACAGTTCCGCGCACTGGAGATCCGCGAACCTGACCATGTCGAGCCCCGGCTCGTTGCCGGCGGCGCGCTGCGCTTTCATGATTTTCCTCACGCCCATGACGTAGAGGAACCTCGGTATGGTGACGATCCTCTTATCCGGCACGCCCATGTGCTTGTGGACGATTTTGAGGAACTTCACCCATGTGAGGTTCTCGTAGCCGATGGGGTACGCGTTGCCGCCCGCGTTGCGCTCGAGCGCGCTCGCGATCGCCTGGCCGACCTGCTTGACCGTCACCATGGTCGTGCCGCCCCTGGGGTACATGGTCGCCCCCCTCATGCCGCGGATCTGCTCGACGAGGAACACCCACACGGGTTTCCTGCCCGGCTGCGCGCCGAAAATATAGGGCAGCTCGAGCACCGCGACGCTGAAGTTCTCATCCGCGAAGGAAAGCGCCATCTCCTCCTGGTCGGCGCGGCTGCGGATGTAGGGATGCCACCTGGTCAAATGAAGCTTCGGCCAGATCTTCGCGAAATACGTAAAGTAGGACCCGCAGACGACCGCCCGCTTCACGCCGCACTCCTTGGCGATGCGAAGAAGCCTTTCGAGCGGCGTGATGTTGAACTTTTTGAACATGTCGTAGATGGGCGCGGGACCCTCCATGCGCTCGTCCACGCCCGCGGCGAACACGAAGCCCTCGCAGCCCTTCATTTGCTTTTTGAGCTCGGCGTCGCTCATCTCCATGAAATTGCCCAGCGTCAGCTTCATCTCAGGCGGAAGCTGAGCGCCCTCCGGAACCGGAGGCAGGGCGATCGAGGAAACGTCGTGCCCGCGCGCGACCAGCTCCTTCGCGCCCTCGCTCCCCAGAAGCCCCGTGCCGCCGATCATAAACACCTTCATATTCCGACTCCCCTTTCCTTGGTTTATTCTTTGTAAAACGCGGCCGAAACCGCATTCCTTTATTTTCCTTTATCATAATACAAAGCGCCGGAATCCGCATCCCGATTTGTTGACGAAATATAAAGAAGGCCGATATGGAATCGGCCTCTACGGTGTTTCTGCTGCTCCCGGGCCGATATGGAATCGGCCTCTACGAGATTTCCGCTGCTCCCGGGCCGATATGGAATCGGCCCCCTACGGTGTTCGCGCTCGCGGGCGGTTTTTGATTGCCTGTTATTCGCGATCCAGCTTTTTCCCGCACGCGCCGCAGAAAACCGCGCCCGAAGCGAGCTCTTCCCCGCAGGCTGGACAGCGGCAAACGATGCGCCCGCCCCGATCGGGTTCCTCCCCGCGCGCGGGCCGCGCGGCGCCCGCGCGGCGGTCCGCTTGCACGCCCGCGAGGCGCGCGTCCATCTGCGCGGCGTAGCCTTCGGCGGGGATGGACGGCTCGGGCGTCTGCCCCGGCTCGCTTCTGTCCGCGGACTGCGCCTTGCGCCGCGCCTTGCCGCGCGCGGACGCGCGCACGGCGTTGGCGATGGCGCCCGCCGGCGCCCAGATGACATAGCCGCTGCTTCTGCCCGTTTTGGCCGAATAGGCGATCCCGCCGACGCAAACGAGTATGCTCAGTATGATCCCGAGCGCGTCGGCCGCCTTTTCGGGGATAACGCCCTTATTGCCGAGCATGCGGAAGAAGAACACGGGCAGCATGCACGCGACGAGCATGGCGACGAGGCTGATGATATCGTCTATGTCCTCGTTCCCCGTCAAATTGATCAGCGCGCCGCCGCCGTTGCCGCCCTTGACCGCCTTCGGGTCGCCCGCGGTGAACTGCATGCCGTCCACGATGCCCTTCATGAGGTCCTGCTGCCCGGCCGTGACCTCGCCCAGATAGGAGAACATGGTTACGCTGATGTTCCTGTTGTTGTAAATGGTGTAATACTCCAGCAGGTATTCCGTGTAATTGTCCTCGGTATAGCTGTAAAGTATCCTGAGAAATACCGCGCCGCCGGAATCGTAAGGCTCGCAGACGAGCACCTGCGCGCCGTCGTCGGCATAGCTTTCCTGAATGGACGAGATGGCCTCGTCCAGCTTCTGCTCATTCATAACGCTCATGGAAACATAGGCGCTTTTGGTCATCGTGACGGTGATCCCATACTCCCAATCCGCGCCGACGGCCTCGAGGTAGCTGTCGTTCTCCTGCATGAGATCGAGTATTTCCTGCTGCGTATAGCCGATGAACGCGAGGTCGGGATCGTCCGCCGCGACGCCGCGCGTAAATACCAGCGCGTTTTCCGGCATAGAGAGCGCGATGTCCAGCCCGTCGAGCGCGTACCATCCGCCGGGCGCGGCAAGCGAAAGCGCAGGCGCGGCGCACAGAACGAGCGCCGCAAGCAATACCGATATTTTCCTCATCATCCCCATCGTCCCCGAAACCCCCGCACAATGCGCAATATAGTTGAAACAAACGGCGCGCGGACATGTGCTTTTTTTACGATGCGCACAACACGTCGCTTCCTGTCGATTGTATCAAGGCGGGCGGGAACAGTCAAACGGCAGTTTGCGCCAGCGAGTGCAAATTTCGTATAAAATACTATATATTGTGACGAACCAAATTCATGATTGCCATTTTTGCGGGCATATTGTATAATGAACCGATTTAAGTTTTTAAGCTTGGTACCGAGATGCCGGCAAAACGAAAGAAGCGCGCAATGCCCATATGCGTTCTTTAGCGCCTTGCCGATCAACGGCAAGGTTTTTTTGTAAGGTTTTTTGCGGAAAGGGATCGGACATGCTCTCATTCAAGGCGGAACTGATGGACGAAACGGCGATGAGGCGCGCGCTCATGCGCATCTCCCACGAAATCGTCGAGAAGAACAAGGGCGTGGAGGCGCTCTGCCTCGTGGGCATCCGCCGCCGCGGCGAGCCGCTCGCCCATATCATTTGCGGCAACATCGAAAAGATCGAGGGCGTGCGCGTGCCCTGCGAGAGCGTCGATATCAAGTATTACCGCGACGACCTCACGCTCATGAACGAATCCCCCATATGGAGGAAGCCCGACCTTTCCTTCGACGTCACGGGCAAAAGCGTCGTCCTCGTGGACGACGTGCTTTATACCGGCCGCACGGCGCGCGCGGCCATGGAGGCGGTCATCGCCTGCGGCCGCCCGAAGGTCATACAGCTCGCAGTGCTCGTGGACCGCGGCCACAGGGAACTGCCCATCCGCGCCGACTTCGTGGGCAAGAACGTCCCCACCTCGCGAAACGAGCTGGTTGAAGTGCAGATCCCCCCGTTCGACGGGACCACGCGCGTGTGCCTGATGGATATCAATTGATATGAAATAAATCCAAATCCAAAGAAAAGAGAGGCAAAAAACAAGTGGACAAACGGAAAATCGGCTATCTCCCCGACGAAAAGCCCCCGGTTGGGAAGCTGCTGCTCTACGCGCTGCAGCAGGTCATCGTGATGTTCCCGGCGACCATCGCC
The DNA here is from genome assembly GCA_002069725.1 of Firmicutes bacterium ADurb.Bin248. Taxonomy (GTDB): domain Bacteria; phylum Bacillota; class Clostridia; order Christensenellales; family CAG-138; genus Phil1. The sequence goes on from MWBW01000024.1 coordinate 28,880, forward strand.
GTGGCGCTCATCACGGGCTTCCAGGTATCCACCACCATCTTCGCGAGCGGCCTGGCGACGCTGTGCTTCACCTTCATCACCGGTAGGAAGCTGCCGCTCTACTACGGCTCGAGCTTCGCGTACCTCTCGGCCATTTCAGGCCTCATCGCCGCGCAGGGCTTCCAAAGGACCGCAAGCGGCATACTGCCGGTTGAAGCGATTCAGATCGCGCAGTTCGGCATCATCGCTTCGGGTCTCGTTTCCATCGTGGCGGGCTTCCTTGTTAAGTTCGTGGGCCGCGAAGCCGTAGAGAAGGTGCTCCCGCCTGCCGTTACGGGCCCCGTCGCCATGATCATCGGCCTTACGCTCGCGGGCAACGCCCTTCATGACGCCGCCCCCGCCGTGGCTTCGGGCATGACCGACACGCTGAGCTACTTACCCTCGCCCGGCAGCACGAATGCGGTCTGGATCGTGTCGCTTGCGACGCTCCTCTCCACGATCTTTTTCTCCAAATACCTCAAGGGTTTTCTGGGCCAGCTCCCGCTGTTGCTCGGCGCGGCCGTAGGCTGCCTGACGGCGCTATGCGTGCAGCTTCTCGGAGGCGAACACTTCTTCCGCAGCCTGCCTCCCGAGGTGCTCGCGGCCTCCACGTGGAAGCTTGGCGACGGCAGCATCTTCGCTCTGCCCGCTTTCTCGCTGCCCAAGGTATCGTGGGCGGCGGTCGCGGCCATCATGCCCATCGCCATCGCCACGATCCCCGAGTCCACCGCGCACGTGTACCAGCTTGACATCTACGTCAACGACGTGGCCCGCGAGAAGGGCGCGACCAAAAAGTACGACATGGCCGCGCTGCTTGACCGCAACCTCATTGGCGACGGCGTCTGCGACATGATCTCCGGCTTCGTGGGCGGCCCCGCCGGCACGAACTACGGCGAAAACATCAGCACCATGGCGATTACCCGCGTATTCAGCGTGCCCGTGCTGATCGCCGCCTCCATCATCGCGATGGTCGTCTCCTGCTTCACGCCGCTCATTGGCGTGATCTACGGCATTCCCCTCGCCGTAATCGGCGGACTCGAGATCTACCTCTTCGGAGCGATTGCCGCACAGGGCATCGCGATTTTGATCGATAAGAAGTGCGATATGTTCAGCGCCAAGAACATCGCCGTGATTGCCTGCATCATGGTAATCGGCCTCGGCACGAACTACATCTACGGCGGCACGCTCAACCTTTTCGGGCTGCAGGTTCCCGCCGTCGCCGGCGCGGCAATCTTCGGCATTTTGTTTAACCTGCTTTTGAGCATCGGCGACAAGAAAAAGACCCCGGCAAAAACCGGTGAGTAAGCAAAAGGCTTTGCACAAGGCTCCGCCGGGAATCCCGGCGGAGCCGCTTTTTTAACCGGGCCCTATTTCACCGCGATGCAGCAGCTTCGCATGATGTCGAGCGCCTCCTCGTGCAGCTTGGGCGAAGAGCCCGCGCAGCAGTCCGCGAGCACGGTGATGTCCGCCTTGGGGAAGGCGGCGCGCAGCATCAGGGCGTTGCTCACGACGCAGATGTCCGTGCACAGGCCGCACAGCACGATCTCCTCGAAGCCGCCGCGCTTTTTGCCGAGCAGCTCCATGAGTTCGACCGAGCCGAACGCGCCCTTCCCGACGATCTGCGCGCCGCGCTCGTCGAGCGCAGCGGCGATTTCCCCGGGCATCTCCCAGCCCTCGGTGTTCGCGTAGCAGTGCGCGGGGATCAGACTGCCCTCGACGATGTCGCGGTAATCCTCCCCATGCGTGTCCATGGTGGCGTACACGAGCCCGTCGAAGCCGCGGATCGCCTCGGCGACCCCGGGCACGATCGAGAGCGCTTCCGCGGAGCCGAGCGCGCCCGTGATGAAATCGTTCTGCATGTCCACGACGACGAGCGCCCTGTTTTTCATGAAGAGATGATTCCCCTTTCCGTGAGAGCACACGCTTTCTTAAGGCAATCATATACAAATGAAGCCCGCGCGTCAATATCTAGCTGAAGCGGCCGCGGATCGCGCCGCGCCGCTGACCATAAATGAGGCGCGCGCGTGGCGACGGGGTAAAAAATACGGCGTTTGCTTGACATCGTTCCCGGGAAGCATATAATTCCAAGTAATTGCGGCATAATACAGCCCTTTGCCCGCCGCGCGGCGCGGCGGAAACGGATTGCGGAGGAAGATATGCAGAACAGGAAAAAAAGACGGTGGCCCTGGGTCGTGCTCGCGCTCGTGCTCACGCTGCTGCTCGCCGGCGCCTGGCTCGTGCGGCAGGCGCGGCTCGCCGCCCAGGCGGTCACCTATGAGACGTATACCGTGAAAAAGGGAAGCATCACCTCCACGGTCACGGGCAGCGGCAGGCTCGAATCGGCGGACACGCGGGATGTCGAGCTGCCCGAAGGCGTAGACTTCGCCGAAGTGAACGTATCCGTCGGGGACAGCGTCAGGGAGGGCGACAGACTCGCCGCCTTCGACCCCGCCTCGCTTGAGGAACACGCGGCGACGCTCTCCTCCGAGCTCGCCTCCATCGACGCGGAGCTCGCGCGCATGAGCGGCGCGAAAACCGTGGAGACCGTATACGCCCCCGTCGCGGGGCGGCTCAAGGCGCTCAACGTCGGCGAGGGAAGCGACGTGCGCGCGGCCGTGGTCGCGAACGGCTCGCTCGCGCTGATCTCGACGGACGGGCTGATGCAGGTTGAGGTCGAAACCTCCGCGGCCCCGGCGCTCGCCGCCGCGGTTCGCGTCGAATGGGACGGCGGCGGCGAGGAAGGCACCGTCGCCGCGTTCACGGAGAGCGGCGTAATCGTCACCCTCGACGACGCGCGCGCCCCCTACGGCCAGACCGCGCGGGTCTACGACGGGGATACCCTCGTCGGCGAGGGCGCGCTCGCGATACACGCGCCCGCCGCGGTGCTCGCCACGGGCGGCGCGATCTCGAAGATCCATTGCGACATCGACGACAAGCTGACGCTCGCGACCAAGCTGTTCACGCTGGAGAACGGCCCCTTCACGAGCGCGTACCAGCTCAAATACAACCAGCGGCAGGACGTCGCGGACAAGCTCGCCGAGGTGATGGGCTTCCTCGCCGATCCCGTCGTGCGCGCGCCGGCGGACGGCATCGTGAGCGCGGTCAATGCGACCGCGCCCGGAGCGGCCGGCTCGTCCTCCTCCTCGGCGGGCGCCATGGCCGCGGCCTCCGCCTCCTCCAAGAGTGCGGCGTTCACGCTGCTCACGGGCGGCGCGATCAAAATGACGGTTTCCGTGGACGAGCTGGACATCAGCACCATCGCGCTCGGGCAGAGCGCGGCGGTCACGCTCGACGCGTTCCCGGCAAAGGAGTTTAAGGCAACGGTCACGCGCATCTCGAACATCGGCCAGACGGCCAAAAGCGTCGCAGCCTTCGCGGTGGAACTGACGCTCGAGGCGGATGGGAGGCTCATGCAGGGCATGAACGGCAGCGCGACGATACTCGTCGAGCGGCTCGACGGCGTGCTGCTGCTGCCCGTGGCCGCGATCAACGAGGACGCGGACGGCGCGTTCGTCTACCTCGGCGAGGATCTCGTCAAAACCTACGTCGAAACCGGACTTTCGGACGGCGAAAACGCCGTCGTCACAAGCGGCCTTTCCGAGGGGGACGTCGTCAAGTACGCGGACGGCGAAACCATGTATCAGACGCTGCTGCGCATGCGCGACCAGTTCGAGGGCAGGGGTTAAAGCCATGGAGAACGGCGCGGCTCCCGTCATTTCAATGCAGGACATCACTAAGATTTACCACGTCGGCGGCGAGGAGGTGCGCGCGCTCGACCACGCCGCGATGCGCGTGGCCGAGGGCGAGTTCGTGAGCGTCGTGGGCCCCTCGGGCAGCGGCAAATCCACGCTGATGAACATCATCGGCTGCCTGGACGTGGCCGACAGCGGCACCTACGTGCTCGACGGGCAGGACATATTGCAGTATTCCGAGCGGCAGCTCGCGCGCATCCGCAACCGGAAGATCGGCTTCGTGTTCCAGAGCTTCAACCTGCTCGCCAAAATGACGGCGGAGGAAAACGTGGAACTGCCGCTGATCTACCAGGGCCTGCACCTTACAGAGCGCAAGGAGCGCGCGCGGCTCGCGCTCGAGCGCGTGGGCCTGACGGACCGGAGCCGCCACAGGCCCGCGGAGCTTTCCGGCGGGCAGCAGCAGCGCGTGGCCGTCGCCCGGGCGCTCGCGACGAACCCGGCGATCCTCTTGGCGGACGAGCCTACGGGCAACCTTGATTCCAAAACCGGCGCGGACATCATGCGGCTGTTCCGCGAGCTGCACGAGGCGGGCAACACCATCGTGCTCATCACGCACGACGAGCGCATCGCCGTGCTCGCGCAGCGAAGCGTGCGCATCATGGACGGGCGCGTCGAGGAGGATGCATGATGATGTTTCTGCAATCCCTCAGGATGGCGCTAGGCGCGATATTCTCGAGCAAGATGCGCTCGTTCCTCACGATGCTCGGCATCATCATAGGCGTTACGGCGCTCGTTGTGATGGTGTCCCTCGTGAGCGGCGCTTCCGGCGCGGTGACGAGCGAAATCACCTCGCTCGGCAACGACATGATACTCGTTTCCGTGCGAGACGACAAGGGGAATCCCCTGCGCCTCGCGGACCTCGAGGGCATCGCCGCGCTCGAGGAAATCAGCGAGGCCGCGCCCGCGGGCAGCTTCAACGCGAGCGCGAAGTACTCCTACAACGAGGAGTATGTTTCCGTAACGGGCACGACCGCCGCGTACTACACGATACGCGGGCTCACGCTCGCCTCGGGCAGGTTCATCCGCACGACGGACGTGGACAACAGCGCGTATGTGGCGGTGCTCTCCCACGACGCGGCCCAGGAGCTGTTCGGGCGGGCCGACGTGCTCGGCGAGCGCCTGAGCACCGGCGGGCGCTCGTTCCTCGTGGTGGGCGTGCTCGCGGAGGAAAACTCCATGATGGCGAGCATGATGAGCGGCCTCGCGGTGTACGTGCCCTTCACGGTGGAGGCGAGCATGGCGGGCGAACCGTACGTGACGACGGTCTACGCCTCCTCCGCCGACCCGGACGGCACGGCCGACGCCGAAACCGCGATGAACCAATACATGCTCAAGCGCTTCGACCAGGACGCGGACGCGTTCCAACTGATCAACATGTCCTCCATCACGGATGCGCTCGACTCGGTTTCCGGCACGCTGACGCTCCTCTTGGGCGGGATCGCCGCGATCTCCCTGCTTGTGGGCGGCGTCGGCATCATGAACATCATGCTCGTGAGCGTCACCGAGCGCACGAAGGAAATCGGCATACGCAAGGCCATCGGCGCGAGCCGCGGCAGCATCATGACGCAGTTCCTCATAGAGGCGCTTCTGTTGAGCCTGTTCGGCTGCGCCTTCGGGCTCATGCTCTCTTGGCTGATACTCGAGGCCGCCACCATCATCGCCGGGTCCATCTCCTTTACGATGTCGCTCTCGACGGTGGTGCTCGCGGTTGGCTTCTCGTCCGCCATCGGCCTCATCTTCGGCATGTATCCCGCGAACAAAGCCGCAAGGAAGCATCCGATCGAAGCGCTCAGGTACGATGGGTAACTCAATTGACAATTGACAATTGACAATTGACGATCAAGCAAATAATAAACGGCTTTCGCTTAAACGGCAAAAGCCGATTTTCGTTTAGGGCTTCGCGGCCGCGCCCTGCTGGCCGCCGGCGGATTCCTTTTCCGAAATCCTGAAGGAAAAGGAGTATCCGATCAGACAGATGAAATTGGCCGCGCACAACCCGGAGTATATCCCGTCATAGATATTAGAAGCCGGCGCTTCGACTCGAACGGCGCCCTGGCCCAGGATAAAGATCAGGCATACGATGAGACCGAGTACGAAAAGCGCCTGCGTGTTCCTGTTGCTCCACCTGGGAACGCTCATCCCCGCGATGCTCAGGGCAAGCTCAAAACACGCGACGGTCGTGCTTTGCGAGATCAGCCGGTCGATCCTTTCGGAGACAAAGGGTTGTTTATACACGATGGTATAAACGATCGACACGGCGGATAAAAGGATATAAACAAGACTGCAACCCAACAGAGCGGCGCTCCAGCCGTAACCGCGGTTTTTCATGCGAACCTCCCTTGCTTGCGCGTTTTCGAACCGCCGTCGGCGGTCGTAATTTAATTCAATATAAGTATAGCATGGAACGATGATTATTCAACCCGAATCACAAATAAAAACGGCCCTCGCGGTTAAAGCGAAGACCGTATATTATTTGCTTGATCGTAAATTGTCAATCGTCAATTTTCAATTATCAATTGCCCGGCCTTCCCCCGCCGCCCGGGAAGCCGCCGCCCTGATTCCCGCCGCCGGGGTTTCCGCCGGGGAAGCCGCCCGACCCGCCGAAGCCTCCGCTGCCGTAACGCGTCGCGAGGGCGTCCAGTTCGATGGAAGCAAAAGCCGTTCCGCCCGAAAGCGTGCCGGAGGCCGCGTAACCGTTGGCGTCCGTCCCGGCGCCCGCGAGATCGCCGCCCATATAAAGCGTATAGGTTTCGCCCTGAACGAGCGCAGGCGCGCTGACGACGAGAGAGGCGTAATCCTTCGCGGGCACGAAGGAGACGACGACGTTGCCCGCGGCGTCCGCGAGCGTCACGCGCGTGCCGCCCGATGCGGATAGGCCGCTGACGAGCAGGCTGCATTGCGCGGAGCCTTCCTCAACGAAGCCCTCCGCCATGCCGGAACTGCCCGCGGCTACCACCACGCCGCCCGTGACGGAGCCGCCCGCCATATAGTCGATGGCGCCGTTGCCGTCGTTGACGGGGCCGCTCACGAGCGTCACGCCGCCGGAAACCGTCAGCGAACCGTTGGAATCCAGCCCGTCGCCCGATGCGTCCACATAGAGATAGCCGCCGGAAATGACGATCGAATAATCGCCCGCGCCCGCGAACCTGTCGCCGCCGAAGCCGCCGCCGAAGCCGCCGCCGAAGCCCGAAGCGTCCGCGCCGCCCGCGGCGTTGAGCCCGTCGTCGCGGGAAACGAGGCGGATGTTGCCGCCGGAAACCGCGATGTTCGCGCCCTCGATGCCCTCGTAGCTCTCCCTGATGGTCAGCGTGCCGCCGGATATGGCGACGTCCCCGTCCGCGTGTATGCCGTCGTCGTCCGAGGCGAGCGCGAGCGTACCGTCTAGGAGCGTGAAGCTGCCGTTGGTGTGCAGCGCGTCGTCTGCGCTCACGATGCCGAAGTCGCCGCCCGCGATCTCGAGCGCGGCATAGCCCATGATTCCCTTGCCGCCCGCGTTTATGGTAAAAGAGCCGCCGCAAATGTAGACGTAGCCGAGGCCTTCCTCCTCGTTTTCGGACTTGATGCCCGCCGCGCCCGCTTCGAGCACGAACGTCCCGCCGGAAATCTTGACGCAGTCCTTGCCGCTCAACGCCGTGGAGACGCTTTTGATTCGGATGCTTCCGCCCGTGACGACGAGGTCGTCCTTGCTCACGACGCCGTGCTTATAGTTGCCCGCGATCGTGAGCGTTCCCGCGCCGTTGATGGTGAGGTCCGCGCGGGAAAAGAGCGCCGCGTCGACGTTTTCGTCGTCGCCCGAAACCGCGTAGGCCGCGGAATCCGAAAGGGAATTCTCGGAGCCCTCCGCGAGCGTGAGGAATACCTTATCCGCGGCGCGGATCAGCAGCGCGGGGCCGGACGGGGCCGCGATCGACACGCCGTCGAGCACGAGCTGTATCTTCGCGTCGTCCGGCGCTTCCACGACGACGGAACCCGAGAAGTCGCCCCGGAGGATATATGCGCCCTCGGCGGAGATGGAAAGAAGCCCGTCGGAGAGCGCCGCGCTGGAGCCCGTGATCATTCCGTCCACGCCCGAGAGCGCGACGAGCGTGGCCGAAGCCTCGTCGTAGCCCGCGTCGGAGTCGCGCCCGGTGAAGGAGATTTCGTCCGCGCCGAGGGAAAGCGAGGGCACGGCGGACGCGTCCGCGCCGGATGCGGCCGGGTCCGGGGAGGCCGCGCTTCCCGGATCATTCGCAAAGCCCGTCCCGCAGCCCGCAAGCAGCGCCATAAGCGCGAGGGCCGCCCATATCATGCAAATGCGTTTCATACTTCCTCCTTAGAATTCGTCCCTCTGCGCCGGAAGGCCGCAGGAGATCTCGAGGTTGCCGTTGAGGCAGCGCAGCGCGTCGATGAAGCGCTTTTCTTGCGCGCCCTTCTTGAGCCGGACGCGGTATTTGAGCTTGAAGAGGCTGCCCATACCGGAGGTTTTGACCTGCAACAGCTCCGCTTCGTCCGTAAATTCGGCGAACGCCCCGCCGAGCGCGTTCTCATAATCCATATCCTCCGGGACGGTAACGCGCAGCTCTTTTTCCGCGCTGCGCGCCTCGCCGAAACGGAGCCTGGCGAGCAGCAGCGCCGCCGCGCAGGCGATCAGGGCCAGCAGCAGCGCCGCCGCGAGGTAGCCCATGCCGCACGCGAGGCCGATGGCCATGGCGATGAAGATCGCGAGTATCTCCTTGGCGCTGCCCTGGGCGCTACGAAAGCGCACGAGACTGAACGCGCCCGCGACCGCCACGCCCGCGCCGAGGTTGCCGTTGACGAGCAGTATCACCACCTGCACGGCGAGCGGCAGTATCGCGAGCGTCACGGCGAAGCCCTTCGAGTGCCGCGCCTTATGGGTAAAGACCGCGGCCGTGAGCGCGCCAAGCAGCAGCGAGGCTGCGCTGCAGGCGAGGAACTGCCAGAGCGTGAACGAGGCGGCCTCCGCGGATTCGAGTATGCTGCCGAGAATATCAGGCACAGCGGGCGGCCTCCTTATAGATGATGTTTCCCTTCGCGGCGGCGAAAGCCTCGTAGGCGGCGCCGTATTTCGAGAAGGAGGCCGGGTATATCCCAAGCGCGCCGAGATCGCGCGCGAGCCACAGCGGCATAACGCCCGGCAGCTTGATTTCCATCAAAACCCTGTTCCCGCCCGGCAGCGGGAAGCCTTGCGCGCCCTCGGCCGGATCGAGCCGGTCCGCGCGGAAGCGGATGTTCGCGTCGAAGGTGACGCGAAGGCTTTTTTCCTCCCCGCGGCCGAAATACGCCTCGCGCTCGCAGCAGATGAGCATCGAGGGGCGTATGCCCGGATGCCGCGCGAGGAAGGCCGACGCTTCCCGCGCGATCTGGCAGTCCGGCCCCGCCCCGCCTTCGAGGAAGCGCCACGCCTTCTCGAGCGGCAGGGCGAAGCGCCGCTTGTAGACGACGCCGCGGCATTTGCTCTTGAGTTCGACGAAGGCTTCGTCCATAGCGCCCGGCGCGCCGTAGCAGCGCAGACGAAGCTTCTGCTTGAACTCCGGCTTTTCGAGCGAGCGGCGGATGATGCGGTAATCCGGCGTGTCGTAATAGAGGCTCAGCACCGTGTGCGCGCCGAAGGAGTCCTGATCCATGCGCGGCGCGAGCCGCGCGCGCAGCGCCTCGAGCTGCCGGTTTGTAACGCGATACTTGAGCTCGTATCTTTCGAATACGTCGCGGTCCATATCATTCCCTCCCGTTTTGATGCTCACAGGATAACTTCCAATTTTGACAGAAGAATGTACGCCGGTTGTAATTCTGTGACGGGGAAAAGAATTGCTTTGACGCATTTTTCCCTTCGCTGCGCATTCACGCCTTCCAATGTTTGTGATATAATGGCGCGGAGGGCAAACATTGCCCGCATGGAGGTTCGCATGCTCAAAATCGAAGGCCTGACCAAGGCTTACGGCAACAAAAAAGCGGTGGACAATCTGTCCCTGCACATCCAAAAGGGCGAGATCTACGGCTTCATCGGCCACAACGGCGCGGGCAAGACCACCACGCTCAAATCCTGCGCGGGCATCCTGCGCTTCGACGCGGGCGAGATCTTCATCGACGGCATTTCCATTAAGCAGGACCCCATCGCCTGCAAGAAGCGCATCGCCTACATCCCCGACAACCCGGATCTCTACGAATTCCTCTCGGGCGTCAAATATCTGAACTTCATCGCGGACGTGTACGGCGTGGGCAAGGCCGAGCGCGAGGCGCGCATCGCCAAATACGCCGCGCTCTTCGAGCTCACGGGCGACCTCGCCCAGCCCGTGAACGCCTATTCCCACGGCATGAAGCAGAAGCTCGCGCTCATCGCGGCGCTCATCCACGCGCCCAGCCTCATGGTCATGGACGAGCCTTTCGTGGGGCTCGATCCCATCGCGGCCCACGCGCTCAAGGGCATCATGCACGAAATATGCGCCTCGGGCGGCGCGATCTTCTTCTCGACCCATGTTCTCGAGGTCGCCGAAAAGCTCTGCGACAGGATCGCCATCATCCGGCAGGGCCGCCTCGTGATCGCGGGGCCGACGGACGAGGTGCGCGGCAACAGCTCCCTTGAGAACGTGTTCCTCGAGCTGGAGGGCGAAAATGCTTAACGCTCTGTTCAGAACGCGCCTCGCCGCGCTGTTCTATTCCCTGTTCCGCGGCTCGCGCAGGAAAAAGCCGCTCTCCCCTCTGGCGAAGATCGGTGCGGGGCTTTTGGCTATTTACGTAATCGGCTGCATGTTCTGGCTCTTCGGCATGATGTGGGAGAGCATGTGCGAGCCGCTTTACCGCCTCGACCTCGCGTGGCTGTACTTCGCGATCGTGGGGCTTACGGCGGTCGCCCTGAGCTTCGTGGGCAGCGTATTCACCGCGCAGAAGCAGATCTTCTCCGCCAAGGACAACGACCTTCTGCTCTCGATGCCTATACCGCCCGGCGCGATCATCGCGAGCCGCGTGGGAATGCTGCTGCTGCTGGGCTATATGTTCGAGGCCGCGGTCGTGCTGCCCGCCGCCTTCGTGTGGTGCTACAGCCTGCCGGTGAGCTTCGCGGGCGCCGCGATCTTCACCGTCGCCTTCCTGCTGCTGCCCCTCGTGCCGCTCACGCTCTCGTGTATCTTCGGCTGGATCATCGAAGCCGTTTCCTCCCGTTTGCCCCGGGGCAAGAATATGCTTGCGGTGCTGCTTTCGGTGGCGTTCCTCGCCGCGTACTTCATCGTGTATTCGCGGATTCAGGAGTACATCGGCCTATTGATCGCCAACGGCGCCGCCGTGGGCGAGGCCGTCGCCAAGGCCGCTCCGCCGTTCTTCTGGCTCGGCGACGCCATCGTATCCAAAAGCGCGCCGTCGCTGATCCTGTTCGCGCTGTTCTGCATACTGCCCTTCGCGCTCACGCTGTTCGTGATCTCCAAGAGCTTCCTCGCCATCGCGACGCGGCGGGTATCCGGAACCAAGCGTACCTACCGCGCCGAGGCCATGAAGGCCGAGAGCGCGGACCGCGCGCTGTTCAAAAAGGAGCTGAGCCATTTCCTCTCCAACGCGATGTACATGCTCAACGCCGGCATCGGCCTTGTGATGCTGCTCATAGGCTGCGTCGCCTACATCGTGAAGCGGGAGGATGTGTTCGCGGCCTTCGGCGCGTTTTCGCTGCCAGAGGCCGACATGCCGGCGCTCCTGTGCGTCGTGCAGTGCTTCATACTCTCGATGGTCTACATCTCCGCGCCGAGCATCTCCCTCGAGGGCAAGAACCTGTGGATTTCGCAGAGCATCCCCGTGCCGACGTACGCCATACTCCGCGCGAAGGTACGGCTCCATTCGTTCTCGGCGCTGCCGTTTTCGCTCGTAAGCTCCGCCGCGCTCATACTGGTGTCGGGCGCGCGCGGCCTGATGGTGCCCGTGATGCTGGCGCTGCCCGCGCTTTTGTGCCACCTCGTCGCGCAGTTGGGCGTGATCATCAACCTGCGCTTCCCCAAGTTCGATTGGACGAGCGAGGTCGTGGCGGTCAAGCAGAGCATGGCGGTCATCGTGGCCATGCTCGTCAACTGGGGCGTGCTGCTGCTGCCGGTGTTCATCTACATCGCGCTGCCGGGCGGCGCGCTCACCCCGAGCGTCTACATGGCGCTGTGGACGCTCGCCTTCATCCCCGCGAACATCGGGCTCGCCCGCGTGCTTCGCGGTTGGGGCGTAAAGACGTTCGAGGAGTTGAATTCATAAGAAGCGCACGTAAAACAAGAGGCGGCCCAGCGTGGCCGCCCCTTATTTTATCCGCTTTACCGATCCATCGGCTTCTCGGAAGTCTCCATGATTTTCTCGAGCTCTTTGCGCCGTTTCGCCGCGCGCTTTTTGCGCCGCGCCTTCTCCACCGAGCGCACCGCGAGGCTCGTGACGAACAGCCCCAGAAACAGCGCCGCCGCGCCGCATACGGCAAAGAACACCGCGCGCTTGAGTACGATCTCGTCCGCCGCGGCCTCTGCGCCCTGCGCCGCGCTTTCCTGCGGGGCGGCGGGCGTCGCGGGCGGCGAGGGCGTGACCGGGGGCGGCGGCGTCACCTCGGGCCGCGCGGGCAGCACCGCGTAGCGCTGCAGCGACTCGTCCTCGGGATTGTAGTAGTAAAAGCCGATTTCGCCGTCGGGGTTGCGCGCGTAGAGCAGGTATACGCTGCCCTGCGCGTCCACGCTCTCCCACGCCCTGACCTCGGCGTCGCCGATCGAGAGCATCGTTTCGGCGAAGCCCGCCGGGGCGCCCACGCTCTCCTCCGGCTCGAGCAGTATGTAGGACTTGCTCACGGAGGATACCGTCCGGTAAGGGTAGAGCAGATCCCGTGCCTCGTCGTAGACGTAATAGCCCGCGCTGTTGCCCGCCGCATCGGAAAGGTAGAGAAGCGTCGGCGCGTCGGAATTCTTGACCGCAGCGCCCTTGACGTTTTCGCCGCGGTAAACGAGATCCGCCTCGGAATAGCGCGAGGGGATCGTCACGTTCTCGATGCTGCGCCAGACGTACATGTCCGTGCTCGCGCCCAGCACGTTCTCGGCCTTGACGGTGAGCGCGGGGTCGCCGTAGTCCACGGGTTCGGGCGTGGGCGTAGCGGGAGCGGCCGCGATGACGACTTTGACCTTCGCGTCGCCCGTGTCGAGCGATTTGCCCGCGTAATCCAGCAGCTTTTCAAGCTTGAAGTCGACCACGGCCTCCCCCGCCGCGCGCGCCGTGAACGTGATGCGCGCCGCGAGCGTCGAGGAGCCGTTCTTCTCGGCCGAATACAGCGTGAAAAAGCCGTCCGCCGCGCCGCCGTCGCTCTCCGTGAAGGCGAGAAGCGCGGGGTCGTAAACATAGGTGCCCTCCGCGACGGCGAGCCCCTTGCCCGTGATTGTCAGCGTAACCGTCACCGTGTCGCCCGCCTGCACGCCGGTCTGATCGGCCTCGGCCGCGACGTCCGCCAGCGCGGAAAAACCGTAAAGCGTCAGGCAAAGCGCCGCGAGCAGCGCAACCGTCCTTTTGGCGATCCTCCCCATGGTTCCCCCTTATCCCTTCTGCGAAATCGTATCGTCGCCCTGCAGGCTGCGAAGCAGCAGCAGCAGATCCCCGGCGTCCACGCCGCCGTCGCGGTTCACGTCCGCCGCCTCGAGGAACGCGCCCGTGAACGTCCGCGCGCGCATCAGGTGTTCGGCGAGCGCCTTGGCGTCGTCCTCCGTGATGCCCGGCTCCCCGTCCAGGTCGCCGTAGATCACCACGGGCAGGTCGAACAGGCACTTCCCGCCGTCGTAGCTGACGCGCACGAAATTGCCCGTCGTGGCGAGGCTTTCGATCTTCAGATCCCCCTTGGCGGTGACGAGGGACAGCTCGCCCTCGCAAGTCAGGCGCGAGAGGAGCTTGTCGGGGGATGTGTCCGGCTCGACGCCGCTCACGCCCCAGGCTTTGACCGTATACCGGTCGCTCGAGATGCGCGGCGCGCTCTCCCACGTGCCGGCGGTCGTAAGCGCGGCGCCCGGATAGTAGAAGGCGAGTATCTCCTCAAAGCCCTGCCCCGCCCGCGCGCGCTGCTGCGCGCCGCGCTGGCTCAGGCCCACGCCGTGCCCGTAGCGGCGGACCGTGAGGTTCCAGCCCGCGTATGTTTGGCCGCCGATCTCCCGCTCGGCCCGCTCCGCGCCGCGCATGCGCATGCTGTACGTCGAAGCGCCTATGGCGCCGAGCGTATACTTCGAAGCGCCTATGGCGAAATCCTTGAGCGCGAGCGTGACGGTGAGCTGGCCCGCGCCGCCGTCGGGCTTTTTGACGGCGAGCGTCACGTCCGCAAAAAGATAGCAGCGGCTCGGCGCTTCGTAATCGGATGTATGCGGCCTGACCCGCACCGTGGATACGAGCTCGACCGCAGCACCCGCCGCCTCGTACGCGCCGCGAAGCAACGCGGCGTAGACGTCCCTGTCCATGGCGGCGACGGAGGCATCCGTGTAACGCGCGGGGATGAACGCCTCGTACTCGATGCTCGAGGGGTTCATGAGGTCGAAGGGGTCGTCCACGTTTACATAATAAGGATAATCCTCGCTCCAGACGTTGGCGCTTCGCTCGGTCTGCCCGCCGTTGGAGGAGGTGTAGAAGGCCTCGATGATATCCCCTTCGTAAGTGAGCACCTGCCCCGCGGTCGCGTCCACGGCGGCGATGGCGCGCAGATTCTTGCTCGCGTAGCCCGCGTAGACCTGGTCCTTCGAGGTATCGACCAGATCGTAGTCGCGCGCGGAATAGCGCGAGCACCTCGCCATGGCGAAGCTGCGCGCACAGACGGCCTGCGCCTTGAGCGCATCCACGGGGAAGGAATTGCTCATTTCGTGGGGCAGCACGCCGTAGAGATACTGTTCGACGGGCAGCGTGTTGATCGCGCGGATCGCGCCGGCGCGCACGTCGAAGGTGATGTTGCCCAGATACGTGCAGGTGCCGTGCTCGCTGTTGACGAGGCGGATGTACGCGCTCCTGCCGCCGTAATCGCCG
>MWBW01000025.1 GCA_002069725.1 Firmicutes bacterium ADurb.Bin248
TTAGCCGTGCACCCACATGCGCATGATGACCGATATGAGCTGGCCCCAGCCCGCCTCCGCGACATCCTCCGCGGCCGCGAGCGCGACGCGCACCTGCGCGCCCTCGTTGGAGGAATAGACGGCGTAGCCGATCAGGTCGCCCCTGCGCACGGGCGCGGGGATGTTCGCCGGCAGTTCGGTCGTGACCTCCCATGAGCCGCCCTTTTTCACGAGCAGCACCACGGCTTTTGTCGAAACCGCGTCCACCTTGCGCTTCATGCCGCCGTTGACCGCGATGCCGGAGGCGACCACGTCCCCCTGCTTCGCGGCGGCTATGGTTTCATACGCGCTAAAGGCTGTGTTCGCGGCGTCTCTGGCGGCCTCGAAGCGCTCGCCGGAGTTCTTCGCGCCGAGCACGGCGACGACGTAGCTCGTTTCCCCGCGCGTCACCGCGAACGCGCCGCAGTAGCCCGCCTCGTTCGAGGAGCCGGTCGAGCCCGCGTAGCAGCCCTCGAGCCCCTTGATGAGCTTATTCGGGTTCGCGAGCTCGGTCTTGCTGCCGTTCTCGTGCGTGATCTCGTCGAAGGTCAGATTGCTGTACTTGCAATAGGTCGGGGATCTCGCGAGCCGCGCCATGAGCGCGCAGACCTCCTTGGCGGTCATCGAGGGCTTGCCGGTTTGGAGCGAGAAGTCGCCGCTGCCGATGTTGAGTTCGGTGAGTATGTCCGCGATCGCCTTCTCCGCGAGCGTCGCGCTGCCCGCGGCCGTTTCCGCGAGAGCGTAGGTCGCGTCCCCGGCCGTGATCATGACGGCGGCCTTGACGAGCGCGGCGGCCTGGATCTTTTCCCCCGCGGAGATGAACGCCGTCGGCCCGCCTATGCCCGCCGCGGTGTCCCCGACGACCACCGACGCGTCCTCGGAGATGAGCCCCTTGTCGAACGCCTCGCACACATACGTCAGCGCGGGCAGCCGCGAAAGCCCCGCGACGTTGCAGACCGTGTCCGCCTCGTAATCGATGGCGGTCTGCAGGCAGGTGCTCTCGAGCACCGCCACGGCCTTCGTGCCCGCGAAGACCGCGCTTTCGGCGCCCGGATCGGCGCTTGTCAGGGCGCACGGGAGCGTCAGCATGGCCGCGAGCGCAAGAGATATGATTTCTTTGAACATAGTTATCACTCCCGCATCAGGTTCATATTGATTCATATGTCCTGTGCGGGAGTGAAGATACCAAATTACTGCCGTTTATTTCAATTGTGCGAGAAAAGATGTTCCCGCCGGGAACGGCTCGCCCGTGAGGTATTCGTAGGCGGTGCAGCCGATGTCGGCGAAACTCGCGCGCGTGCCGAGGTCCGCGCCGCCCCTGAGCTGCGGGCCGAAGGCGACGATGGGGATGTATTCGCGCGTGTGGTCGGTGCTCGCGGTCGTGGGATCGCAGCCGTGGTCGGCCGTGACGAGCATGACGTCCCCCTCGCGCAGGGCGGCCTGCAGTTCGGGCAGCCTCGCGTCGAAATATTCGAGCGCCGCGCCGTAGCCCTCGATGTCGTTGCGGTGCCCGTAGAGCATGTCGAAATCGACGAGGTTCACGAAGATGAGATCGCCCGTCCCCTCGCGGATGAAGCGCAGCGTGGCTTCGACCCCGTCGCGGTTGTTGCGCGTGTGGTCGGATACCGTCACGCCGCGCCGGTGGAAGATGTCCTCGATCTTGCCGACGCACACGTTTACCATATTGCGCGCGGCGAGGCCGTCGAGTATGGTTTCCCCCACGGGCGGTATCGCGTAGTCGCGCCGGAACTCCGTGCGCCGGTAGTTCCCGCTCGTCCCCGTGAACGGGCGCGCGATCACGCGGCCGACGAGGTCGTCCCCCACAAGCATTTCGCGCGCGACTTCGCAGCAGCGGTAAAGCTCCTCGAGCGGCACCGCGTCCTGGTGCGCGGCGATCTGGAACACGCTGTCCGCCGAGGTGTAGACGATGAGTTTCCCCGTACTCACGTGCTCGTCGCCGAGCCGCTGTATGATTTCCGTGCCGGAAGCCACTTCGTTGCCGATCGTGCCGCGCCCGGAGCGCTGCTCGAACGCGTCGATGAGCCTTTGCGGGAAGCCGTTCGGATACGTCCGGAACGGCGGGTCCATGGCCACTCCCGCCATCTCCCAGTGGCCGCTCGTGGTATCCTTCGCCTTGGTGATTTCAGCCGCGCGGCCGAAACAGCCGCCCGGCATAGATACGCGCGGCAGCCACGAGCCCTCGATGTTGCCAAGGCCCAGCGCAAGCAGGTGCGGGATGTTGAGCCCGCGTTTTCTGTAGATATTGCCCAGCGTGTGCGCGCCCTCGTCGCCGAACTCCGCGGCATCCGGCTGCGCGCCTATTCCAACGCTGTCCAGTACGATGATGATAAACCTCTTTTTCATGCTTTCACCTCGGCATTATAGTAACACCCGGAAATCGGCGCGTCAACAAACGGACGCCCTCTTGCGGGCGTCCGGCATGAACCCGTGTCGGTCAGTAGTTCGACGCGATGCGGATCTTCGTGCGCTCCGCGATGAGCGTGATGCATTCCTTGTTGGTGGGCCTTCCCTTATCCTCCTTGACCGTGTAGCCGAACAGGCGGTACTGGTTCTCGATGTTGCCGCGCAGCCACGCCATTTCGATGGCGTAACGGATGGAGCGCTCTACGATTTTGACCGAAATGCCGTAACGCCGCGCGATCGCCGGATAAATATCCGTCGTGATGCCGATGCTCCTGCCGCGGTTGTCGAGGTAGAGCGCGACCGCGTCGCGGATGTACTTGAAGCCGTCGTGATGGGCGCTCACGCCCATGGCGAAGAGGTAGCGCGTGATGATCTCGTCGCGCTCGCGGAGCTGTTTGCTGCGTATGTCCACATAGAGGGGAACGTTTTCGTCGGAGAGGTCGAGCTTGAGCAGCGCGCACACGCGCTTGTAGATCGCGTCCGGCTGCGAGGGCATCGCGATGACGTAAGCGAGCCCGAGGGATTGTATCATGCGCATCGCGACGTCGGACAGAAAGCCCGTGAGGCCGATGAGCATCGTTTCCGCGCCGAGCCTTTCCTCGCGAAGGCGCATCACGAGCCCTGTCCCGTCGCACACGGGCATGAGCATGTCGATGAGCGCAACGTCCGGTTGCGCGTGCATCCGGAAATACTCTACGGCCTCGTCGGCGTTGTAGGCCTTCGCGCATAATTCGAAGCGTTTGTCCGCACTAAAAAGAACCCCGAGTGAATCGCACATACGAGGATTGTCATTTACGAGAAGAATTCTTATTCCCTTCATAATCCGCCAATCCTTGAAACAGCAAGAAACTAATCGAATATTTCTTTATTCATGATAAATCATTTTATAGGAATCCACAAGCAAGTATTTTGATGTTAATTATCGAATTTGTCGATTTTTTTTAATGATTGCTGCATTCATACATCCAAAGCGCATAAATACCATAGCCCTTGAGCGGATCGTTGATGAACACGTGCGTCACCGCGCCCACGAGCCTGCCGTTCTGTATGATGGGGCTGCCGCTCATGCCCTGCACGATGCCGCCCGCTTTGGAGATGAGCTCCTCGTCCGTAATGCGTATGACCATGCCCTTGGATTCCGTCAGCGGCTGCTGATATATCTTGACGATTTCGCATCTGTATTCCCGGACGCCGCCGTTGTCGATGCTCGCGAGTATGCTTGCCTCGCCCGTCGTGATTTCCTCGGGATACGCGAGGGGCAGCCCTTCCGGATAAACGGGGTTGACGAGCGCCTGCGTCATGGTGCCGTAGACGCCGAACTCCGTGTTGTCCTCGATCCTTGCGAGCCGCCTGCTCATGATGCCGAATGTTCCCTTGATTTCCCCCGGCATGCCCTGCTTGCCCTCGACGATGCCCACGACGTCCGCCTGGAGGATCTCCCCCTCGCGCGCGGGGATGATGGTGCCCGTGTCGGCGTCGGTCACGGCGTGCCCGAGCGCGCCGAAGCGCAGCGTGCTCATGACATAGAAGCTCAGCGTGCCGATGCCCGCGCTGCTCTCGCGCACCCACATGCCCATCGAGGCGTTGCCGCCGCCTTCGTTTTGCCGCGGCGTCAGGTTTACGCTCATGCTTTCCCCGCCGCGCACAAGGCCGATCGCGTAGGTCCTGCCGGTTTCGGAGCAGAGGTTTACAAGCTGCGACACGCTCTCGATCCGCGTGCCGTCCACGGTCTGGATCACATCCCCCGCCTTGATGCCCGCGGCCGCCGCGGGCGAAAACGCGCCCGAATCGGTCGTGATGTCGCCGAGGCCCACGACCAGCACGCCGTCGCAATAGAGGCTGATGCCCACCGTCTCCCCGCCCGGCATCACGTAGACCTCGTCGCGCACATGCACGTTGACCTGCTTGATGGGTATGCCGAAAAGCCTTACCACATAGCTCGCGTCGCCTTCCCGGTTCCCCAGCGTCTCCGATAGATCGCCGGAAACCGCCACCCCGGTTTCGTCGAGCACGCTGAAGGGCGCGCCCAGGGAGAACAGCGCGTCGCACCCGTTGTCCCTGTCCACATAGATGTCGTTGGGCAGCTCGCGAAGCTCCGCGAACCGCGGCAGGCAGTTGAGCGCCGTTATCAAAGCGCAAAGTATCAAACCGGCCGATTTCAGGCCGACGCTGCGCGAAGAATATCTCATGATTCCACCTCAAATAAAAAACCCGCGGGTTTTGCCCGCGGTAATAAGGATGCGCACGCGCACTCGCGCATATTCGCTCTATTGCGCGTTTTTGCTTTTGCCCGCGCGCTCGATGAGCATCTTCGCGTGCTCGTAAGCGTACTTCGAGTCGGGGTCGCCGTCCATCATCTGGGCGACGCGCCTGTACTTCCCTTCCTCGTCGAGCAGCCGCACCTGAACCGTCGTTTTCGCGCCGTCGTCCTTTTTTTCGACGACGTAGTGCGCGTCCGCGAGGGCCGCGATCTGCGGCAGGTGCGTCACGCAGATGACCTGATGGCTTTTGGCGATGCCCAGCATCTTCTCGCCGACCTTTGCCGCGACCTTCCCGCTGATGCCGGTGTCGATTTCATCGAAAATCAGCGTGCCGATTTTATCGTTGTCCGCGAAAATCGCCTTGAAGCAGAGCATGATGCGCGAGAGCTCGCCGCCGGAAGCGACCTTCGAGAGCGGCTTGACAGGCTCGCCTGGGTTGGTCGTGAGCAGGTACTCCGCGCCCATCGTGCCCTCGGGCCTGAGCTCGTTCCCCTGCGCGCGCGTAAAGGCGACGCGGAAGTCCGCCTTATCCAGCCCGAGGTCCGCCATGTGCGCGAGGACCTGCTTGCCGAGTTTTGCCGCCGCGCGCTCGCGAAGCGAAGAAAGCTTCGCGTCGAATTTCGCGTACTCCGCGGCGATCGACGCGAGCCGCGCGTCGAGCTCGGCCGCGCGCTCGTCGGCCTTCATCAGATCCTCGAGCCGCTTTTGCGCGTTCTGCGCGTACGCGAGTATTTCGGGTATGCCCGCGCCGTACTTGCGCTTGAGGTCGGATATGATCCTGAGCCTTTCCTCGGCCTGCTCGAGCCGCGCCGGGTCGAAATCCAGCGCGTCCCTCGCGTCCCGCACGGCATAGGCGATGTCCTCGAGGTTGTAATACGCTTCCTCGAGCCGATTGAACAGCGCCTCGTAGCCGGGCGAGAACGCACAGATTTCGCGGAGCCGCCTGCGCGCGCCGTCGAGCGCGGACAGGGCGTTGCCCCCCTCCTCGCCGTAAAGCCGCGCGTGCGCCTCGTCGAGCGCGCCCTGTATGCGCTCCCCGTTCATCAACAGCAGCCTCTGCGCGGCGAGCGTCTCGTCCTCCCCCGGCGCGAGGGCGGCTTTGGCAATTTCCTCGGCCTGGAAAGAGAGCATATCCATTTCGCGGCAGCGCTCCGCCTCCGTGCCGAAGCCCGCGTTGCGCATAAGGCGCGCTTTCGCGTGCTCGGCGCACAGCGAAGAAAGCGCGTCGAGCTGGGGGCGGATGGAAGCATGGTCGTAAGCATCGAGAAAGGCCGTGTGGTTTTCGGGCGAGAGCAGGGATTGATGCTCGTGCTGCCCGTGTATATCTATGAGCGCGTCCGAAACGCGCTTGACGAGGGATACCGGTACGAGGGCGCCGTTGAGCCTGCAGGCGCTTTTGCCCGAGGCGGTCAGCTCGCGCGAGAGTATGATTTCCCCGTCCTCGCAGGCGAGCTCCTGTTCCCCGAGTATTTTTATGATTGCGGAATCGGCGGATACGGAAAAAACCGCCTCGGCGCGCGCTTTCGCCGCGCCGTATTTGATCAGCTCGCGGCTGGCGCGCTCGCCGAGCACGAAGTTGACCGCGTCTATGATGATGGATTTGCCCGCGCCCGTCTCGCCCGTGAGCACGTTGAAACCCTCGCCGAAGTCCAGCTCGAGGGCGTCGATCAGCGCGATGTTTTCTATATAAAGCCTGCGCAGCATCCTGCCGCCTTTCCCGATTCCCCTTTATTTGCGCATCATGGCGCCGATGCGCTTCAATACGTCCGGCACCATTTTGAGATCCTTCACGGCGAGGAAAATCGTGTTGTCGCCCGCGAGCGTGCCCGCGATCTCGTTCCAGTGCATCGAGTCGATCGCCTCGGCCGCCGCGTTGCCGGAGCCGGAGAGGGTCTTGATGATGATGAGGTTGTACGAATAGGTGACCGTCACGACCGAGTCGCTGAATATGCGTACCAGCCTCTCCTTGAGCCCGGCCTCGGCCTTGTCGACGGTGGCATACTTATACGCGCCCGTGTCGGAGAGCACTTTAATGAGGCGCAGTTCCTTGATATCCCTCGATACGGTCGCCTGCGTCACGCTGATGCCGTGTTCCTTTAACAGGCGCGCGAGATCCTCCTGCGTTTCGATGTCGTTGCGCTCGATGAGCTCCAGTATCATTGCATGTCGTTCCGATTTCATCATAAAATACCTCCCATGCTTGTTGGCGTGCGCCGTCCGTCAGGACAGCTTGGTTCTGATCAGTTCGTAGATGTTCCTTTGCCCGAAGCGGATGAAATCGACATGCCCCTCGGAGCGGCGCACGGTGATCACGTCGTCCGTGTCGATCTCGGCGGAATGGATGCCGTCCGTGGAGAGATAGCCCGCGCTGTTCATCGAAAAGCGCATCCGCGCGTCCCCCGAGGCGATGATCGGGCGCACGGAGAGCGTGTGCGGGCAGATGGGCGTGACGATGATCGCCGCGAGCCCCGGAGCGATCACGGGGCCGCCCGCGGAGATCGAGTATCCCGTCGCGCCCGTCGAGGTGCTCACGATGATGCCGTCGCACAGCACGCACCCGGCGTCGATCCCGTCGATCTCCATGCTGATGTCGACCACGCCGGAGAACGAGCGCTTGTAGAGCAGCGCCTCGTTCAGGCAGAGCCTTTGCGCGTCGCCGTTGACGCGGCAGGAAAGCAGCATGCGCGCGTCGAGCTCATAATCCCCCGCGTCGAGGCGGCGCAGCGCCTCGTCGAGCCCCTCGGGCGGGATCTCGCTCAAAAAGCCGACCCTGCCGAGGTTGACGCCGAGTATGGGCGCGCCGTACTCGTGGGCGGGTTCCGCCGCGTGGAGTATGGTGCCGTCGCCGCCGAAAGCGAGTATCACGTCGGGGTGAAGCTCGCCAAACGAAGGCGCGCCGACGCGAAGCTTCTCATGCGTCTCGTCGTTGACGCAGCATGCGCGGCCGTCCGAGAGCGCTTTTTCGAGCGCCTGCCTCAGGCAGCCGACGGCGTTGGGGCGCTCCGGATTGGTGAAAAAGCCGAGCGTATATTTTTTTTTCGACGATATCCGGTTCATTGAATGATATTATACATTCGTTACATTGTATATTCAAGCAAAAAATGGTTTTTTATGCACCGTTATGCGCTTCGTGCGCCTCACAGACGACGCGCCGCGCCCGCGCCTCGATATCCGCCGCCGCATCGGGATCGATCGCGCCCGATTTGCGCAGCAGCAGCAGGAACTCGATGTTGCCCTTGGGCCCCCTGATGGGCGAATAATCCATGGCTTCGGACGCGAAGCCGAGGGAGTCTGCGAAGCGCGCCGCATCGCAAAGCACTTGTACGTGGAGCGCGGGGTCGCGCACCACGCCGTTTTTGCCGACTTTCCCCTTGCCCGCCTCGAACTGCGGCTTCACGAGCACGACGCTTTGTGCGCCTTCGCGAAGGCAGGCGTATATGCCCGGCAGAATCAGGCGTACGGAGATGAACGACACGTCCGTCGAGGCGAAGTCGAGCGGCCCGGCAAACCACGCGGGCTCCATGAAGCGCGCGTTCGTGCGCTCCATGACCGCGACGCGCGGATCGCTCCTGAGCTTCCAGTCGAGCTGGCCGTAGCCTACGTCTATGGCATAGACCTTCGCCGCGCCGCGGCGGAGCATGCAGTCCGTGAAGCCGCCCGTGGACGCGCCGACGTCCGCGCAGACCGCGCCGGCGAGATCGACGCCGTATTTCGAAAGCGCCTTCTCGAGCTTGAGCCCGCCGCGGCTCACGAAGGGGTTCTCCTCGCCGCGAAGCTCAATGAGGCAGTCCTCCGGCACGTTCTGGCCGGGCTTTTCGACGCGCGTTTCGCCCAAATACGCCCTGCCGCTCATGATCACGGCACGCGCCTTCTCGCGGCTCTCGCACAGCCCGAGCTCCACGAGCCTGAGGTCCGCCCGCACGCCCTTCACAGGAGCTCCTCCAGAGCCCGCAGCACCCTGCGGCGCACCTGCTCCGGCGTTATGCCGCACATCTCGTCCTGCTCGGCGATGGTCGCGTGGGGGACGGGCGCCTCGGGTATGCCCAAAGCGACGACGCGTGGGCTTCCGTCATAGTATGCCCGGACCGCCGTGCCGAGCCCGCCTTCGACGACGCCGTCCTCGAGGGTGACCACGAGCTTCGACGTTTCGCGCACGGCGTCCAGCGTCTTGTGGTCGAGCGGTTTGATGAAGCGCGCGCTGACCACGCCGATCGGAAGCCCCGCGCAGGCCGCGAGCGCCGTTTCGACCATCCTGCCCGCGGCGATGAGCGTCACTTGCGCGGGCGGCGCGAGCGTTTCCCACTCGCCCAGGGCGATCTTTTGCGCGAGCGGGGCGCGGCGAAGGCTCCCGCGGTTGTAGCGCAGCGCGCAGGGCGCGCCGAGGCCGAGCGCGAAGGAGAGCATTTCCTCGAGCTCCCGCTGCGTCGAGGGCGCCATGACCGTCATATTCGGAAGGTTCCCTAAATAGCTCATGTCGTATACGCCGTGGTGCGTTTCGCCGTCCTCCCCCACGAGCCCGGCGCGGTCGACGGCGAACACGACGGGCAGGTTCTGCAAACACACATCGTGTATGATCTGGTCGTACGCGCGCTGCAAAAAACTCGAGTAGATCGCGACTACGGGCTTCGCGCCGGCCTCCGCCATGCCCGCGGCCATCGTGACCGCGTGCTCCTCGGCGATGCCCACGTCGAAAAACCGCGTCGGAAAACGCGCCGCGAAGGCGTCGAGCCCGGTGCCGGAGGGCATGGCCGCCGTGATCGCGGCGATGCGCGCATCCTTTTCGGCGAGCGCGACGAGCGCCTGAGCGAACGTTTTCGAGTTGCTCTTCCCCGCGCCGCGGCCGCACGCGCCTGTTTCCGGGTCGAAGCTGCCTATGCCGTGGAACTTCTCGGGGTCGTCCTCCGCGAGGCCGTAGCCTTTTCCCTTAACGGTGATCGCGTGCACGACGACGGGATGGCGCAGCCCTTTGGCCTGATTGAGCACGCGCACCAGCGCCCCGACGTCGTGCCCGTCGACCGGGCCGAGATAGGTGAAGCCCATTTCTTCGAAAAGCACGTTGGGCAGGAACAGGTATTTGATCTTGTTCTTGAAGCGCAGTATGCGGTTGGCGACGCGCTCGCCGATTTTCGGGATGCGCTTGATCGACTCCGCGATGAAGCTCTTGAACCTCTGGTACGAGCCGCTCGCGCGTATTTTTGAGAGGTGGCGGCTCATGGCGCCGACGTTGTGCGAAATGGACATGTCGTTGTCGTTGAGCACCACGATCAGCGGCAGCTTGCTCTGCCCCGCGTCGTTGAGCGCCTCGAAGCACAGCCCGCCCGTGAGCGCGCCGTCCCCGACGACGGCGACGACGCTGCGTTCCCTCGCGAGCATCGCGTCCGCGCGGAGCATGCCTATGGCCGCGGAGATCGACGTGCTCGCGTGGCCCGTATCGAACGCGTCGTGCGGGCTTTCCGCGCGCTTGGGAAAGCCGCTGACGCCGTCCTTTTTGCGCAGCGCGGCAAATTCAGCCTTCCGGCCGGTAATGAGCTTGTGCACATACGTTTGATGCCCTACGTCGAAGACGAGCCTGTCTTCGGGCGAGGAAAACGCCGTGTGCAGCGCGAGTGTCAGCTCCACCACGCCGAGGTTCGAGGCCAGGTGGCCCCCGTTGTGCGCGACGGTTTCAACAAGAAACGAGCGTATCTCCCCGGCAAGCGCGTCGAACGCGCTCCTGTCGATACGCCTGAAATCCTCGATGCCTTTGATCGAATCAAGCAGCGGTGTCTCTGTCATTTCCACGCCTTTCCCGATATTCTTCCCGCGCGCGCCATTATACCACGGCGCGCAGTTTATGGCAACGCGCACGCGCCCCGAAGCGTCGCCTCGACCATGTCGAGAAGATACCGCGCGCGCTCCGCGAACGGTAAAAGCGCCTCGCGCGCTTTGTTTGCTTTTTCGCGCGCGAGGGCGCGCGCCGCCTCGAGCCCGCAGACGGAAACGTAGTTTTTACCGTCCCCCGCCTCCGCGTCGGAATCGGAAATATCGTCCGCGATCTGGAACAGCGCGCCGTAGCTTTCGGCGAAAACGGAGATTGCGCGAAGCTCCTCCTCCCCGCCGCCCGCGGCGTATCCGCCGGCGGCGGCGGCGGCGCAAATCAGCGCGCCGGTCTTTTTGCGGTGCACCTCCTCGAGGACGGCTTCGTTCCTGTCGAGCGCGCCGGAAAGTTCCAGGCTCTGCCCGGCCACCATGCCGCGCGCGCCCGCGCCCCCGGCTATGGCGCGCATCGCGCGCACGTAGTCGCGCAGCCTTCCCGGTTCCTCCGGCGCGCGGGAGAGCATCCACTCGAACGCGTGGCTGAGCAGCGCGTCCCCGGCGAGCACGGCGCCCGCCTCGCCGAACATCTTATGGCTCGAAGGCTTGCCGCGGCGGAAATCGTCGTCGTCCATGCAGGGCAGGTCGTCGTGGATCAGCGAATACGCGTGGATCATCTCGACGCCGCACGCGAGCGCAAGGGCGTCCTTGATGCTGCCCCCGAGCATGTCGCAGCACGCGAGGCAGATGCGCGGGCGAAGCCGCTTCCCGCCCGCGAGCAGGCTGTACGCCATGGATTCGCGAAGCCCCGCGGGGATGCCCTCGTCGGAAACCGCCTTCGCGAGCGCTTCCTCGACCATGCACAGATAAGCGTCAGCCATCCGCGTTTCCGCCGTTCTGCTTGTCGATCACGACGAGCCGCGCCTCGTATTCGTCGAGGGCTTTGCGGCATTTCGCGCTCAGCGCCGTTCCTTCCTCGTAGAGCCGCATCATCTCGTCGAGCTGCAAGCCGCCCTTGGAGAGCGTGTCCACGATCTCCTGGAGCCGCTTCATGTTCGCTTCATAAGCGCCGCTTTTCCCACTCATCCGCCGCCTCCTGTTTGAATGCTGTCCACAATGACGTTTGCGCTTCCGTCGTGCATGACGATTTTCGCGCCCTTTCCAACTTTAAGGCCCGCGATCGAGCCCACCGCGCCGGTTTCGGTTCTGATCAGCGCGAAGCCGCGCCCGAGCGTGCCTTGCGGGCCGAGCGCCGTGAGCGCGGCTTGCGCCGCGCCGAGCGCGCGCTCCCTATCGGCAAGCATATCCGCCGCGCCGCGCTTCAATGCCTTTTCGAGCGCGTCGAGCGCGTCGAAGGAGGTTTTCATCGCATATCCGGGCGAGGCGAACGCGCCGTGCGCGCGGAACGCCTCGAGCCGCGCGCGCTGCGCTTCGAGCGCGCGCCGCGCGTGCAGCGTCAGCTTTTCGTTCAGCGCCTCCACGTCCGCGCTCTCGGCTTCATATTCCGGCACGCACAGTTCCGCCGCCGCGCTGGGCGTGGGCGCGCGCAGGTCCGCCGCGAAATCCGCGATGGTGAAGTCCGTTTCGTGCCCGACCGCGCTTATAACAGGGATGTCGCACTGGTAGATCGCCCTGGCGACGGCCTCTTCGTTGAACGCCCACAGATCCTCGAGGCTGCCGCCTCCGCGTCCGACGATAACGACGTCCGCGCGCCCATCCGCCTCGAGGGCGCGGATTGCCGCCGCGACGTCCTTCCCCGCGCCCTCGCCCTGCACCTGCGCCGGGCAGAATACGATGTCCATCGCGGGGTAGCGCCGCCTTATGATGTTGACGATGTCCTGTATCGCGGCGCCCGTCGCCGAGGTGACGACGCCCACGGCCCCTGGGAGCCTCGGGATCTCGCGCTTGTGCGCCGGGTCGAACATGCCGGTCGCCTCGAGCCGCGCCTTGAGCAGCATGAAGCGGCGGAAAAGCTCCCCTTCGCCCTCGTCCTCGACGGATTTGACGTAGAACTGGAACTGCCCGTCGCGCGTATAGAGCGCGGCCGAGCCGCGCGCGACGATCCGCATGCCGTCGCGCAGTTCCCTTTTGAGCGTCATGGCGTTGCGGCTGAACATCACGCAGCGCACGAGCGCGTTCTCGTCCTTCATCGAAAAGTAGAGGTGCCCGGACGTGTGCCTCTTGAAGCCGCTGACCTCGCCGCGAAGCGAAAGCCCCGCGAGCAGCGCGTCGTTGCCGATGAGGTTCGCGACGTATTCGTTGAGCTGCGTGACGCTCAATACGTAATCCGCCCTCATGCGCGCGCACCCGCTTCCCTGTCCCGCGCGAGCAGCGCGGCGCCCACGGCGTTGTCCGAGCTGAGCGCGCTCTCCCCGAAATACAACCGTATGTCGCCCTTCTTCCCCATGCGCGTGAGCATGAGCTTTCGAAGCAGAGGGCTCGAGGCAACGCCTCCGGCGAGCAACGCCTCGAAGCAGCCCGTCCGTTTCGCGGCGTTCGCGAGCATGGCGGAGAAGGCGCGCGCCAGGCTGTCGTAGACGGCATAGGCGAGCTCGGGCTTGTCCGCGCCGGAAATAAGCCTTCTTTGCGCCTCGCTCTCCACGCCGGAGAACGAGCAGCCGCATCCGTCCACGGCGGAAGGCAGCTTATAGGCGGGCTTTGCGTCGAACGCCGAGGCGAGCTTCTCGAGCGCCTTGCCGCAGGGAAAATCCAGCCCCATGGCGACGCCGACGCGGTCCACGAACTGCCCCGCGTGCAGATCGCTCGTGCCGCCGAGCAGCGCGATGGAGCCGTCCTCCCCGACGAACAAGGTTTCCGTCGTTCCTCCCGAGAGGTGCATCGAAAGAAAGCGCCTGCTCATGAGCGCTTCGTTGCCCAGGAGCGCCGCGCGGATGTGCCCTTCCTGGTGCGAGAACTCATAGAGCGGGACTTTGCGCGCGGCGGCGAGCGTGGCGGCAGCGGTTTTGCCCGCGAGGAACACCGGCATGTAGGAATCCGCCTCCGGCCGCGGACGCGCGCTGACGCCGACGGCGGTGATCTCCCCCTCCGGCAGGTCGCGAAGGAGCTCCGGCACAAGCGTGCCGAGGTTTCTCACGTGCTGGAACAGCCCTTCGCTCTGGCGCAGCCCCCTTTGCCCGCGTTCGACGAAAAGCACCGTCCTCCTGTCCAGGACGATGCCCTTCCCGTCGACGCACGCGGCGGATGTCGTATAGCAGCTTGTATCGATCCCGATAAACAGGCGTCGCAACTCAGGCCTCTCCTTTGGCTCTCCTTTTTGAGAGTGTGCCGAGCATGCCGTTGATGTAGGCGCTCGAGCGTTCGCCGCCGAAGCGCTTTGCGAGCTCGACCGCTTCGTTGATCGACACGCTCTCGGGGATGTCGTCCAGATAGAGCATCTCGTAGATGGCCACGCGCAGGATCGAGAGATCCACGCGCGGCATGCGCTCTATGCTCCAGTTGATGGCGAGCTCGCGGATGAGCGCGTCGATCTCCTCGGCGTGTTCCCGTATACCCGAGAGGACCTCCTGCGCGTAGGCGAGGTCGTCCTCGGTCGGCTGTTCCTCAATGTCGGACTTGTCCAATATATCCGTATAGGTGTCCTCGCAGCCGAACAGGCGTGCAAAGGCGTGCTTCATGGCCACCTCGCGGGCGATCTTCCTGCTCATAAACGCTTACGAACCCCCCGCTCAGCTTCCGCGCGGGCCGAAGAGCGAGCAGAAGAATTCCTTCACGCGCCCGCGCCCGCCCTCGTCCATCAGCGTGCCGATGAAATAGGCGATCCCGACGATGACGAAGAGCAAAAGCGTCCGCCAGAAGTTGATCGTAAACACGAGTATCGTGAATATGATCGCGAATACGACGCCTATGACGCGCCATTTGTACTTTTGGAAAAACTCCACCGGATCCATGTTCCTCTCCTGTTACATCGTCTTTGGCGCTTTGGGCTGGGCGAGCGGCAGTATCAGGATATCGACCCCCGTCACCGTGATGCCGCTGATGGTTTCGATATATTCCTTGAGGGACTGCTGAAGCTGCGCGGCAAGCTCTGGAATGACCGTATCCGGCAGCACCTGCAGCCTGAGGGATACCGAAACGCCGCTCTGCATGGGGATGACCGTGCTTTCGCACTCCTTGATGCGCTGGTTGGCGCGGCAGTGGCGCTGCACGAGCGCGTCGACGGCGGAGAGGGAGATGTACGCCGCGCCGTTCTCGCCGGCCGAAAGCAGCGTGGAGGTCGGCGCCTTGTCCCTGGGGGAGAGCTCGCGCCTGCACATCGCGATGAAAAGCTGCAGCGCGAACACGAGCAGCACGAGACCGATCGCGGCGAAGATGAGCCGGTTGACGAGCACGCCGTTGACGGCGATGCGCCCGGCTTTCTCAATGATTCCGTCGGGTATGAAATTCATCGCGAGGGCGAGGAACATCGCGCTGAGCGCCAGCGTCAGGAGAAGCAGCAGCACAAGCACAAATTTGTCGATCAGTTTGAATCTCATATGATCCTCTCCTTATCCTTGGTACGCGCCCGTTGCTTACTGCGGCTCGGCGGGGCTTTCCGCCTTTTTCTGGCTGCCCTTCTCGAAGCTGATGGACTGCACGGAAACGTTGACCTGCAGCACGCGCAGCCCCGTCATGGTTTCGATGGCGTTCTTGATGCTCCTCTGGATGTTGTGACAGACCTCGTGTATCTTGTAGCCGTATTTGACGATGACGGCGAGCTCGACGCTCACCACATCCTCGCTGACCTCCACGCGCACGCCCTTGGTCAGGTTTTTCTTCGAGTTGAGCATGCCGGATATGTTCTCGGCCACGTTGCCGCTCATGCCGTCCACGCCGTCGATCTCGGCTGCGGCAAGGTTGGCGATGGTCGCGATCACGTCCGGAGCGAAGGTGATCCTGCCGCCCTGCACGTCGATGATTTCGCTGGAGATTTCGTTTTCGGTAGCCATAACGCTCCCTCCTCCTTGGTCTTTTGGGTATTATAACAGAAAAACCAATCCCTGCATAGCGGAACAGCTTTTTACACCTTCAATTTACAGAAGGTTTGCTTTATTTCGGGTTCGGGATCACCTTGATGTTCGCGGCGCTCTCCCCGGTTTCGCTCTGCACGATTTCGAGTATCTGCGCCGCCTGCTCGGAGGTGAGCTCCTTGGCGTCCACCACGACGCTCACCGCGCCCTGATGGAACGTCACCGCTGCGTCCGAAAAGCCCTTGGCGCGGATCAGGTTCTCGATGGCGAATTCCTTCTCCATCTGCGATACGAGCGCGAGCTTTTGCGCCTGCGCGTCGTCGAGCGTCTCCGAGTCCGTCCCCGCCGTCTCGATGATCTCGTCGAGATACGCGAGCTCGAGCTTGCGCGTTTCCTCGCGTTCGGAGCGGAACGCCTCGTAGTAGTCCGTCCCGGCCTTCCCCGAAACCTCCTGGCTGTCGCCCTCCGTTTCCCCTTCCCCCTGCGTCTGCACGTCGCCCGGGGGGAGCTTTGTCTCGCTTCCGGCGATGCTCCACCATACCGCGCCCGCGAGCAGCAGTACGACCACGCCGATGTAGATGTACTTTTTCACGGCACCGATCCCTTGTACGATTGGTTTCCAATTAATCGTGCGCATATTCATGAATCCTCCCCATGATTTGTTTCCATTTGATAAACCTCGACCTGGCCGATGTCGATGCCGAGCACGACCCGGACCGCGTTCCTGAGTTTTTCGCACACGGCGATGCTCGCCGCGCCCTCGGCCGTCACGATCGCCCCGGTGATGGAGCCGTCCTGCGCGCGCACGATCATCACCCGCACCGCACCCGCGCCCTCGATGCTCGAGAGGATGTCCTCGAGCCGTTGTTCGACCTCGTCCTCGGACGCGGCGCCGCCGGAAGAAGCGTTCCCCGCGCCCCCGCCGAGGTTCAATCCGTCGCAGGAGGAGAAGGCGAAGATCAGCACGCCCAGCATCAGCAGCACCGCGTAAACCGCGAGCTCGAACTTTTTGTCGGCCTTCATTCGCTCCGCGAGTCCCGCGAAGAGCTTTCCGCTTGACGCCTTTGTGCCCGCCATTACAGTTCCCCCAGCAAATCCAGCACGCATTGTATGGTGCTCGCGAGCACCATCAGCGAGATCGCCTTCCTTCCGCTCCCGCGCAGGTTCCCCTTGGGCAGGGCGAACTCGCAGACCGCCGCCGCAACGGCGATGGCGCCGAGCCTCGTCATCATGCGCAGCACCGCGTTCACGGGTTGCCCGCGGCGAAGGTCAGCCCCGCCGTGATGATGAACATCGCCGCCACCGCGATGAGCGCCGCGAACAGCAGCGTGCACACATCCGCCATCTTCGTGAGCAGCCCGGGGATGCGCTTATCCCCCAGCGGCTCGCACAGCGCCGCGATCATCCTGCACGCGAGGCCCGTGCATGCGATGCTGATCAGCGGCACCGCCGCGACCATCACGGCCGTCACCACGGCGGCGGCCCCGGCGGCGTTCTTGATGAGCGACGCGCTCGCCAGCAGC
Organism: Firmicutes bacterium ADurb.Bin248; assembly: GCA_002069725.1. Lineage (GTDB taxonomy): Bacteria > Bacillota > Clostridia > Christensenellales > CAG-138 > Phil1. The sequence goes on from MWBW01000025.1 coordinate 16,987, forward strand.
GTGTCGAGCGTGCCGGATACCGCTCCGCCCACGATGGGGACGGACTTGTCGAGCGCGTAGCGCGCGGTCCGCACCGCGATGCTGTCCGCGCGGGCGACGGTGATCCCCTGTATAGATACTACGCCGAAATACACGGTAAATACCGCGCCGACGATCCATTTTACCGCGGATTTGAAAAAGCCGAACATGTGCTCGAGGCTGCCGCTTTCGCTGAGCACCCCGAGCATGGAGGCCATGCCCGCGGCGCCGACGAGAGGCAGAACGAGGTTCTTGAACACGCCCGCCACGCCGAGGCTCAAAAACGCCGTCAGCGGCTGCATGAGCGTGCCGGACGCCGCGCTCCCCGTCGCCGCGAGCGCCGCGCTCATCACGGGCGTGACGGCTTCCATGCACTTCGAGAGCGCGTCGATGGAGGAGGCGGTCAGCGCGATGATGCGCGTGAGGTTGTAGGCGACGAGCGCCGCGCTCATGCCGAAGCACAAAAAGCCCGCCGCGCTGCCTATGCCGTCCTTCTCCTTCGATATGACGCCCATGAGCGACGCGAGCACGGCCACGGCGATGAGCGCCGCGTACGAGGCGAACGATTCCCGGAACGCCGCGAGCGCGAGCTGCTTGACGGTATCGAGCAGCGACTCGGCGGAGATCCCGCCGGAGCCGGAAGCCAGCGAGGCGATCAACTGCCGCACATTCGAGAAGCCGAGCCGCGCGGAGCCGGAGAAGCTTTGCCAAATCGCTTCCCACGCGCCGAGGTCGAGTTCGCCGATCCCGCTCAGGTCGATGTCGCTCACTGGACGCCTCCGGCAACGGTCGAGATCAGTTCAAACACCGTCTTGATGACGGGCAGGCATACGACGAGTATCATCACGCGGCCGGCGAGCTCCGTTTTCGCCGCGATCGCCCCCTCGCCCGAATCGCGGCACGTTTCCGCCGCGAACTGGACGAGGTAGACGATGCCCGTGACCTTGAGCATAGCGGCGATGTATTCCGCGGGGATGCCGAAGCCCTCGACGTATTCCGATAGCTCCGCAAATACGCCGCCCACCTCGCCGAGCGCGTAGAGCAGCAGCATCAGCCCCGTCGCGACGCCGATCTGCATGCCGAGCTCCGGCTTGTAGGAGCGAACCGTCAGCGCGGCCGCCGAAGCCGCAATGGCAAAGCCCGCGATCTTGAGCGCGCTCATATGCTCAGTACAAGCCGAATATGCTCTTGACGTTCTCGAAGAGCGTCGCGATCAGGTTCACGATCATCGCGAGGGTGATCACGAGCCCCGCGACCGCCGCGAGCATGGCCATGTCGTCCCGCCCGGTCTGCTTGAGAAGCTGGCAGATGATCGCGACCAGTATGCCGATCCCCGCGATTTTAATGACGATGGCAATATCCATATTTTTACGCCTCCTATATCACAAGCAGGGCGAGCGACAGCCCGAGCAGCACGCCAAGCGAGGAGTACACCCTGCCCTTCTTCTCGAGCTCCGCCGAGAGGGAGAGCCTTTTTTCCTCGACTTCCCGCATGAGAAGCTCGAGCGCGTTGAGCTGCGCGCGCATCTCCCCGGCGCGCAGGGCGTCCGCGAAGCCCGCGACCAGCTCCCGGTCCTCGGCGTACTCGGGGGATTCGTCGAGCGCCTTTTCCCAGGCCATCCGCGCGTTCGCGTTCCCCACCTCCCGCGAGAAGCGCTCCCAGATCTCGCTTTTGAGCCTTCCCGCGGCCTCGGCGACGGGCATGGGCGAAAGCTCCATGATGTCCCGAAGCCTTCGTATGTCCGCGCCGAACGCCGCGATCGCGGCGAGCCGCGCGTCGAGCCGCGCGCGCTTTCTCGCGCCGAACCACGCGCAGGCGAGGAACAGGGCGAGCGCGAACGCCGCCCTCACGGCGCTTGAAAGCGCGCCGCGCGGATGCGCGCCTTCTCCCCCTCGCGGCGCAGAACCAGGAACTTATCGAAGCTGCCGGACTCGGCGAGCTTTTTGAGGTGCGGCTTTCGCATGGCGTCCCGCTCGTCGCGCGCGTGGGCGCTCGCGAGCACGGCCACGCCCGACGCCGCGGCGAGCATGACGGCCTCGGCATCCTCGTCCGAGCCGATCTCGTCCGTCACGAGCACCTCGGGCGACATGCTGCGTATCATCTGGCGCATCGCCTCCGACTTCATGCAGCCGTCCGTCACGTCCGTGCGGCAGCCCAGATCGAAGCTCGCCTGCCCGAGATACGTTCCCGCGAGCTCGCCCCGCTCGTCTGCGACGCAGACCTTCCTGCCGCGCTCGTCCCGCCAGCCGTCCGAGAGGATACGCGCCGCGTCGCGCAAAAGCGTCGTCTTCCCCGCGCCCGGAGCGGACAGCACGAGCACGCTGTTCACGCCGCCTTCGCCGTCGTAGATCTCGTTCATCACGGGCTCCGCGCAGCCGCGCACCTCGCGCGCGACGCGCAAATTGAAACCCGTCACGTGCGCATAGCGCGCGATGGCCCCATCCCGCGCGACCGCCTTGCCGGAAATACCCACGCGACACCCGCGCACGGTGACGTAGCCCTGCGCAAGCTCGCGCTCGCAGGCCGCGACGGATTGCTCGCACAGGTACTCGAGCAGCTCCCGGCAGAGCGCCGCGTCGGGCGAGAGCGGCAGCATGGCCTCGCGCGTTGCGTACACGAGCTGTATGGGCCTGCCCGCGCGCACGCGGATCTCCTCGAGGGCATTCGTATCCTCGACCTCGATGGCGGCGCGCAGCCAGCGCGGTATGAATGGCTGTAATACTGAGATCGGGTTCCGGGAATTCGCCGCCATCGTGCATGTCCTCCATAGTCGTTCTATGGATATGAACATGCCCTCGCGATTATCACACGGCTTTTTTCTCGGCGAAACGGAAGCATGAAATCGCAAGATCCAGCGAAATCAGCGCGAACTGCGCGAGGCAGATTACCCTTGCGCGCAGCGTGAAGTATGCATAGGTCGTCATATACAATTCGTAGAGCGTGAACGCGGCGCTCGCCGCGATGGGCAGCGCCGCCGCGAGGGAAAGCCGCGCGAGCGTCCGCGCCGCGGCAGCCTCCCTTTTTATGGATAAGAGCGCGAGCACGACGGGCAGCGCGAGCGCCGCGAGGTCGACGTCGAATTCGATGATGGGTTTGATGCGAAAGCCTGAGAGCGCGAGCACGCAAAGCGCGGCGTACGCCAGGTCCGCGCGGCGGATTTCCGCGCGCCCGAGCGCGCCGTCGAGGCAGCCGAACGTGGTGAGGATGATCGCGCATACGCTTGCGAGGATGTAGTTCTCCATATAAAAAAACCTCCGGGATTACAAAATGAGTTTTCCCGAAGGTTTTACGCGTTCTTCATGTAATTTCAAGCAATTTTAATAAAACCCGCCATATCTCCCGTGCCGTTCCTGTCGCGCCTGTGCGAAAACAGCGTTTCCGGATTTTCATAGGTGCATTTTTCCATCAACGTGATGTGTTCCGGCAGTACGCCCGCGTCCATAAGCTGGATCGCCGCCGCGGCCTCGAGCGAAAGCTGCGCCTTGCCGGATCTTCCGGGATACGCGCACGCGTCCGTTTTGAACTCCGCGGCGAAGCGCAGGGCGAGCTCCTCGTCCACCTCGTAGCATTTCTGGCAGATGCAGGGGCCGGTCGCCGCGATCAGCCGCACCGGGTCGCTGCCGAACTCCCGCGCCATGAGCGCCACGAGGTTGCCGCCGATCCTGCCCAGCGTGCCCTTCCAGCCCGCGTGCGCGAGCCCGACGGCCTTTTTTTCGGGATCATGAACGAATATGCAGCCGCAGTCCGCATGGTCTGTCACGAGGGTCACTGCGGGATCGTTCGTGGCGATGCCGTCGCAGGCGGGCAAGGGCTCATAGCAATAGCCGCGGCCCGCGTCCGAAGCGTTGACGCGCAGCACCGTGTTCCCGTGCTCGAAGCTGACGATGGTCAGGCTCTTTTCTTCGATGCCCTCGCGCGCGCACAGGCGGCGGAAGTTCTCGCGCACGTTTTCTTCGGGATCGTCCCTGCCCAGGCGGAGGTTGAGGGAATCAAATGGCGGCGGGCTTACGCCGCCCACGCGCGCGGTGAAGCCGTGCAGGACGCCTTCGGCTTCCATCAGGCTTTTCGCGCGGAACACGCCCATGCCGTATTTTACTTCATAAATACAGCCGTGCTGCATGAGCGCGGCCGCGTCGCGGTAGCCGATATATCCCGTCATTGCTCTCCGAGCAGGAGCTTGAGCTCCTCCATAAACGTATTGATGTCCTTGAACTGCCGGTAGACCGAGGCGAAACGCACGTAGGCCACCTCGTCGATCTGCTTGAGGCGCGCCATGACGCACTCGCCGATGTAGGTGCTCGGGACTTCCTGCTCGAGCGTGTTGAACACCTCGCGCACGACGTCCTCGACGAGCTTGTCCATATCGGCGGCGGGAACGGGGCGCTTCTCGCAGGCCTTGCGCACGCCGGAGAGGATCTTTTCGCTGTCGAAGGGCTCGCGGCGGCCGTCCTTCTTGATGACCATGATGGGGATCTCTTCGATTTTTTCGTAGGTTGTGAACCTGCGCCCGCAGGAGATGCACTCGCGCCTGCGGCGTATGCTCGTCCCGTCCTCGGTGGGGCGCGAATCGACCACCTTGCTCTCGGTCCCCAGGCAATACCTGCACTTCATGGATGGTCCCTCCGGTTTTTTCTGATTATACCACAATATATCGCGCTTTCGCCATATCAATTATATGACGATGTCGACGAGTATCACGTCGTCGCCGATCTTTGTGATGCATTTGTATGGGATAACGAGCTCCTCGTCGCTTCGAAGCAGCCCCCAGAACTTGGGCGGCCCCGGCACGACGATGGCGTTGACCTGCCCCGTGCAGGAATCCAGCTCCAGATCGCAGATCAAACCAAGCCGCGCGCCGTCCTTGAGGTTGATCACCTCCTTGCGCCGAAGCTCGCAGAACGTCATGCACGCCATAGAATCACCTCTCGGAATAGATTATGCGCGCATTTCGCCAAAAAGAGTAAGAATCGGCCGGATGTTCGCCGGATTCGCGGGCCGGCACAATCTTATAAGCGCGGCGAAGACGGGCTTATAACATAAAAAAGACCCGGTGTGAACCGGGTCCGGGTCCTGCGGATTTACGCTGTTTCGCACATGCGCGGCGCCGCCTGAATCAGTCTGTTTCGCTCTGGGGGATCAATACTTGCGCTTCCTCGCGGCTTCGGCCTTCTTCTTGCGCTTGACGCTCGGCTTCTCATAATGCTCGCGCCTGCGGACCTCGGCGAGGACGCCGGAACGCGCGCACTTACGCTTAAAACGCTTAAGGGCACTCTCCAGGGACTCATTTTCGCCTACACGGATTTCCATTCTTATCCCCCCCCTCTAAAAGCAACATAGCGACTTTTGCCGCATAACGATGCCTTTGTGCGAAACACAAAGCAATTATAAAGTACGCGCAATGCAAAGTCAATGATGTTCGCCAGCTTTTTCTAGCCCGGAGGCCACGCGAGCGCGCGCCCGCCGAGCAGATGCACGTGCAGATGCTCCACGCTCTGCCCGCCGTCCCTGCCCGTATTGACCACGAGGCGGAAGCCGCTTTCGGCGACGCCGAGCGCTTTGGCGACCTCTTTTGCCGCCTCGAACAGCGCGCCGACGGTTCCCGCGTCGGCCTCGAGCACGCTCGCGAAATGCGCTTTGGGCACGATCAGCGCGTGCGCGGGCGCTTTGGGATCGATGTCGCGAAAGGCGAGCACGCGCTCGTCCTCGTAAACCTTGGCCGAGGGGATTTCGCCCCGCGCGATTTTGCAAAAAATACAGCCTTCCATACTTCCTCCTTCAATACATGATTTCGCCCTCGAGCGCGTTCCCGCGCGCCAGGACGATTTTTATTTTTGCGATTTCGCCTTCGAGCGCGGCTTCCGTTTTCACGCGCGCCGCGACGTACGTGCCCGTATGGCCGAGAAGATACGCGCCCTTGCGCTCCTCGAATAGAACTTCCTCCACCCGCCCGACATGGCCTTGGGCGAACTCCGCCTCCAACTCCTTCCCGAGGGCGAGCAGCCGCGCGGCGCGTTCCTTTTTGACCTCGGCGCCCACCCGATCCGGCATGTCGTACGCGCGCGTCCCTTTGCGCGCGGAGAACGGGAACACGTGTATGCGCGAGAGCGCGACACGCCGCGCGAAGGCGAGCGTTTCTTCAAACTCCGCGTCCGTCTCCCCGGGGAAGCCTACGATGACGTCGGTCGTGACGGCGCTTTCGGGCATGGCCTCGCGAAGCATGCGCACGCACGCGGCGTATTCTTGCGGCCCGTAGCGCCTGCCCATGCGCGCGAGCACGCCCGCGCTGCCGCTTTGAAGCGACAGGTGAAACTGGCGGCAGGCGCGCGGATCGTCCGCGAGCGCGCGCACGAACTCCTCCGAGAACATCTGCGGCTCGAGCGAGCCGAGGCGGATGCGCCGGATGCCGGGCAGTCCGTCCGCCTGCGCGACGGCGTCGAGCAGGGCCGCGCCGGAGAGGTCCTTGCCGTAGCTCATCAGGTGGATGCCCGTGAGCACGATCTCTTTGTAGCCCTCCGCTTCGAGCAGTTCGAGCTGCCTTCGCACATCCTCGAGCGTACGGCTGCGCACGGGGCCGCGCACGTACGGGATGATGCAGTAGGCGCAGTACCGGTCGCACCCGTCCTGTATCTTGAGATACGCGCGCGTGCGTCCCTCGCGCGATACGTCGAGCTCTTCGAATGCCGCGCGCCCACGGTACGCGCGCACTTCTGTGCGCCGGACGCCGGCGAGCGCGTCCTCGGCGATGCGTACGATGTCCGCGCGCTCCGCCGTGCCCGCGAGCGCCGCGACGCCCGGCAGGGACGCCGCCTCCCCGGGCGCTCCCTGCGCGAAGCAGCCCGCGACGACGATCGCGGCTTCGGGGTTCCTCGCATGCGCGCGGGACACCATCTGACGCGACTTCTTATCCCCGACGCTCGTCACCGTGCAGGTGTTGACGACGTAGACGTCCGCCTTTTGCTCAAAGTCCACGACCTCGTGGCCGGCCTTTACGAAAAGCGCCCGCATGGCGTCCGTGTCGTACTGGTTGACCTTGCAGCCGAGCGTGCAGAAAGCGACCCTCATGCGTTCTCCTCCAACTCGTAGAGCAGCATCGCGAGCACGGCGGGGCCCGCGGTTTCGGTGCGCAGTATCCTTTTGCCGAGCGTCACGCACGCCGCGCCCTTCTCCCTGAGCCGCGCGACCTCATCCGGCTCGAAACCGCCCTCGGGGCCGATGGCGAAGCCGATCGTCCGCGGGCGGTCCAGCGCGCGCAGCGCGTCCCTGAGCGTCGTTCGCCTCTCCCCCTCGTAGGGCAGCAGGAACGCGTCGAACGCGCCGGGATCGATTTCATCCATTCGCGCGAGGCCGCGCACTTCGGGGACGATGCCTCTGCCGGACTGCTTGGCCGCCTCGCATGCGACTTTTTGATAGCGCGGCAGCTTCCCCGCGAATTCCTTCGCCGTGAGCCGGACGACGCTTCGCGCCGCCGCGACGGGCGATATCGCATATACGCCGAGCTCCACGCATTTCTGTATGACGGCTTCGAGCTTGCCCGCCTTTGGCAGGCCCTGGAAGAGCGTCACGCGCGTTTCCGGCTCCGCCTCGCTGGGGCTGGAAGCCAATATCGCGAACGCGACCCTGTCCTTTTCGATCCTCTCGACGCGCGCGCGGTAATCCGTGCCCGCGCCGTCGCAGAGGGTCGCCTCGTCCCCGCGCGAGAGGCGGAGCACCGCCGATATGTGCCTGGCGTCCTCGCCCGAAACAAATGCGCGGCCGCCGAGGATATCCTTTTGCTCGACGAAAAAGCGGCTCATCTCTTCAATGCGGCCGTTATCTGCCGCCAATCCCCGTCCGCGTTGACTTCAAGCGCCTCAAAGCCGTTCGCTCCGAGCGCGGAGAGCACCTCGTCGAGCCGCTCGCCGATGATGCCGGAGGCGATGAATACGCCGTCCGGCTCCATCGCGCCGCGCACGAACGGGAGGAGCGCGACGACGACCGAGGCCACGATGTTCGCCGTGACGAGACCGTACCTCTTATGGGCGATGCGCCCGCGAAGCGCGGCGTCCGCGACCAGATCGCCGATGAGGATTTCGATTTGCCCGGCGCCGACGCCGTTCATGCGCGCGTTCTCGCAAGCGACCTTCTCCGCGACGGGGTCGATATCCACGAGCGTCGCGCGGGCGGCTCCGAGCCTGAGCGCGGCGATGGCGAGTATGCCGCTGCCGCAGCCGAGGTCGAGCGCGGTGCAGCCGGATTTGACGCGGCGCTCGATCGCCTCGAGGCACATGCGCGTGGTCTGGTGCGTGCCGGAGCCGAACGCCATGCCCGGATCGAGCGAGAGCACGACGCGCCCGCGCGGGTCGAAATCCTGCTCCCACGACGGGCGGATGAACAGCCTTTCCCCGACGCCGAAGGGCTTGTAGTTGACCTTCCATGCGTTCGCCCAGTCCTCGTCGTCCACCGTGCGCGAGAGCACGCGAAGCGAGCCGAGCGCGCCCCCGGCTTCACGCCCGAGCGCCTCGAAGGAAGCCCTGACTTCCCCAACAAGCGCGGCGTTATCCCCCGCGTCAGCGACGTAGGCCCGGACGCAGGGCTCGTTCGCGCACAGCGCGTCGATATCCGCGAAATCCCAGTATTTCGCGGTGTCGCGGAGCAGCGATTCGATCTCCTCCCGCCCCTGCTCTATGGCGACCTGGTCTATGCCGAGCATCGCGAGCCTGCCGCAGACCGCGTCGAGCGCCTCCCCGGCGGCGAACACCGTGATTTCGATCCATTTCATGCGCGCACTCTCCTTTTGCGTTCCCATCATAAAGCATTTTATCCCGTCTGGCAAGCGCGGCGCGCCTGACGGCGCGAAGCCCCGAAACCGCATAGAATCGTATGGCATTTTTGTCTTTCTTGGATTATACTTGTTATATCAGCAATCATTGGGGGTATTTGGTCGATGAAAGCGAAACGGACGATTGTCCTGGCCGTAGCGCTTATTGCGCTCGTGGCGCTTCTGCCCGCGGCCGCGCTCGCTTATGACGAAGGCCGCGTCGGCGAAAAGTATTACGACGAGCTTTATGAGTTCGACGAGAGCTATTACTATGACTACATCGAGGTACTCTGGGACGGCGATCTGCCCGGCGGCATAGAGCTCAAGCTCAAGAGCACCTGGACGGACGAGTACGGCTACAAGCGCGGCGGCGTACTGTACCTGACCGGCAGGCCGGAGAACTCCGGAACGTTCTACTTCAGCGTCGAGTGCTACTACGACGACACGATGATCGCCAGCGGATACGATCTCGAGCTTGTGATCCGCAAGGCGAGCTCGAATACGCCGGAGCCCACCGAGGCGCCTACGCCATCCCCCAAGCCGACGTTTACGCTTGCCCCAACCCCGACCTTCACGCCGGTTCCGACGCCTTCGCCGACCCCCGTCCCGACGCCTACGCCCACCCCTGTCCCGACCCCCACGCCGAAACCCGCGCCCGCGCAGATCCCCAACAATTTCGTGGCGTACGACACGGGAGCCCCTCTTGAACTCAAGGCGGGCAAGAACGCGGAGATCGTGCTCTTCAACGGCATGGACGGCGCTTTCGCGCTCAAGGGCGAGGGTCTGCCCGCGGGCATGAACGTTTCGCTCAACGGCGACGGCACGGTTTCCCTTCGCGGCACCCCGGCGGCGGAGGGTACGTACAATGCACGCGTTTCCCTCACGCTCGATGAGCGGGATTATTACCGCGACGTCGAGATCAGCGTGGGCAAGGCCGGGTTCAGCCTCGGCTCGCTCGGCGGCTCCGGCAATACGGACGGTTCCGACGGGGGCGGGCTCTCCCCGCTGCTGATCGTCGTGGGCGCGGTCGCCGTCTCGCTCATCGCGATCGGGATCGTGCTGCTCGTGAGGAGCAAAAAGAAGTCCGCCGCGGCCGCCCAACAGGCCGCGTACTACGGCGCGCAGCCGCAGGCTCCGTATTACCCGCCGCAGCAGGGCTATTACGCGCAGCCCCAGCAGCCCTACGCGCAGCCGCAGCAGCCCTATTCCCCGCCACAGACGCCTTATTCGCAGCCGCAGCAGTATCCGCCGCAGGCATATCAGCCGCCGCAATATCAGCAGCCGCAGTACCCGCAGTATCCGCAGCAGCCCTACGGCGCGCCGCAACCGCCCGTCCCGGATCAGCCAACCGACCCGGGCAATAACGGCGGAATTCCGCAATAAGGCATATCGGACGACAGAAAACGGGCTTCCGCACTAAAGCGGAAGCCCTTTGATTTTTCCGGAAATATCCCGCCGCAGCGTAGTGATTCGCCATCGCGATTAGTTAAATCTGTCCTTTACCTTTTCGATGATCGTACGCTTGACCGGCTTGGTGTCGGCGGGCTTGTCGCCGAGCGAGAGCGCGAGCTTTCGCACCAGCTCCCGCTGCTCGTCGCTCAGGCGTTTGGGGATCTGCACGTTCACGCGCACGAGCATGTCGCCCCGGCCGGTTGAATTGAGCCTTGTGATGCCCTGCTCGCGAAGCCGGAAGGTCGTGCCGGTCTGCGTGCCCTCGGGGATGTTGTATTTCACGCTGCCGCCGAGCGTGGGCACCTGGATCTCCCCGCCCAGCGCCGCGACGGTCATGGGCAGGTTCATGTCGAGGTAGATGTCGTAGCCGTTCCTCGTGAAGAGCTTGTGCGGCTTGACGCTCACGACGATGTACAGATCGCCGTTCGGCCCGCCGCGCCGGCCGCTCTCCCCTTCCCCGCGCATGTTGAGCGTCTGCCCGTTGTCGATGCCCGCGGGTATGGTGAGGTTGATCCTGTGGGATTTGCGCACGCGGCCGCGGCCGCGGCACTCCTGGCAGGGATCGGCGATGATTTTGCCCGTGCCGTTGCACGCGTCGCAGGTGCGCACCGTGGCGAACGCGCCGAACACCGTGTTCTGCTGCACGCGCACCTGGCCCGAACCGTTGCACGCCGTGCACTTGACGGGCTTCGTGCCGGCCTTCGCGCCGCTGCCGCCGCAGGCGTCGCAGTTCTCCTCGCGGGGGATCATGATCTCCTTCTTGCAGCCGAAGGCCGCTTCCTCGAAGGTCAGCGTCAGGTTGTATTTGAGGTCGTTGCCGCGCGCGGGGCCGTTGCGATTTTGCTGCGCGCCCGCGCCGAAGCCGCCGAAGCCGCCGAACATGGTGTCGAATATGTCTGAAAAGTCGCCGAAGCCTCCGCCGGTGAACGGGTTCCCGCCGCCCGCCGTCGGGTCGAAGGCGGCGTGGCCGAACTGGTCGTATTTGGCGCGCTTCTCCTTATCGGAAAGCACCTCGTACGCCTCGTTGATCTCCTTGAATTTCGCCTCGGCCTCGGTTTTGTCGCCCGTCTGCACGTCGGGATGGTACTTCTTGGCGAGCTTGCGGAACGCGTTCTTGATCTCATCGTCCGCCGCGTTCCGGTTCACGCCGAGCAACTCGTAATAATCCGCTTTAGCCACTCCCCAACTCTCCTTTACTCTCAGGAGGGCGTCCCGCGGTTTAACCCGCGCGCGACGCCCCCGCCAAGCGTTCCGTATTCAATAATACGCTTTATTTCTTGTTGTCGTCCACAACCTCGTAGTCCGCGTCGACCACGTTGTCGTCGCTCTGCGCGCCCGCGCCGCCGGCCCCGGCATCCTGCTGGCCGCCGCCCGCATGCTGGCCCTGCTGCGCCTGCTGGGTCTGCTGGTAGACCTTGCCGAACACCTCGTAGGAAACCTCGGTCAGCTTCTCCGAAGCGGCCTTGATTTCGGACGCGCTCGTGCCCTCGAGCGCCTTTTTCACGTTGGCGATCTCGGATTCGATCTTCGCCTTGTCGTCGGCGCCGATCTTCTCGCCGAGCTCCTTGAGGCTCTTCTCGGTGGAGTAAACGAGGCTGTCCGCGTGGTTGCGGGTCTCGACCTCCTCGCGGCGCTCCTTGTCCTGGCCCGCGTACTGCTCGGCTTCGCGCACGGCCTTCTTGATGTCCTCCTCGCTCAGGTTCGTGGAAGCGGTGATCGTCACCTTCTGCTCGTTGCCCGTGCCGAGGTCCTTGGCCGAAACGTGCACGATGCCGTTGGCGTCGATGTCGAAGCTGACCTCGACTTGCGGCACGCCGCGCGGCGCGGGCGCGATGCCTGCGAGCTGGAAGCGGCCGAGGGTCTTGTTGTACTGCGCCATCTCGCGCTCACCCTGCAGCACGTGCACCTCGACGCTGGTCTGGCCGTCCGCCGCGGTCGAGAAGATCTGGCTCTTCTTGGTCGGTATGGTCGTGTTGCGCTCGATGAGCCGCGTGAACACGCCGCCAACGGTCTCTATGCCAAGCGAGAGCGGCGTCACGTCGAGCAGGAGTATATCCTTCACCTCGCCGCCGAGCACGCCCGCCTGTATGGCCGCGCCTATGGCCACGCACTCGTCGGGGTTGATGCCCTTGAAGGGCTCCTTGCCCGTGACGTTCTTGACGAGATCCTGCACGCAGGGGATGCGCGTCGAGCCTCCCACGAGTATGACCTTATCGATCTGCGCGTTGGAGAGCCCCGCGTCCTTCATGGCGATGTTCATGCAATCGCGCGTCTTTTCGACGAGGTCGTGGATCAGCTCCTCGAACTTCGCGCGCGTGACGGTGATATCGAGGTGCTTCGGGCCCGCGCTGTCCGCCGTGATGAAGGGCAGGTTGATGTTGGTCTGCACCATGCTCGAAAGCTCGATCTTGGCCTTCTCCGCGGCTTCCTTGAGCCTCTGGAGCGCCATGCGGTCGCTCGCGAGGTCGATGCCCGTGTCGCCCTTAAACTGCCTTACGACGTAGTCTATGAGCCTCTGGTCGAAGTCGTCGCCGCCGAGGCGATTGTTGCCGTTGGTGGCGAGCACCTCGAACACGCCGTCTCCGATTTCGAGCACGGACACGTCGAACGTGCCGCCGCCCAGGTCGTAGACGAGTATCTTCTGGTTGGTTTCCTTATCCATGCCGTAGGCAAGCGCCGCGGCCGTGGGCTCGTTTATGATGCGCAGCACGTCGAGGCCCGCGATGCGCCCGGCGTCCTTGGTGGCCTGGCGCTGCGAGTCGCTGAAATACGCGGGCACGGTGATGACGGCCTGCGCGATCTTCTCGCCGAGGTACGCTTCCGCGTCCTGCTTGAGTTTTCCGAGTATCATCGCGGAGATTTCCTGCGGCGTATAGTCCTTGCCGTCGATGTTCTTCTTGTAGGAAGAACCCATCTCGCGCTTGATGGAGCTGATGGTGCGATCCGGGTTCGTGATGGCCTGGCGCTTGGCGGCGCTTCCCACGATCCGCTCGTTGCCCTTGAAGCCCACGACCGACGGGGTCGTGCGCGCGCCCTCCGCGTTGGGTATGACGACCGGTTCGCCGCCCTCGAGCACCGAAACGCAGGAATTCGTCGTTCCCAGGTCTATGCCGATGATTTTAGACATGATCTATTTCCTCCTCATTGATTCCTGATTTATTATTTCGCAACCTTCACCATGGTATGGCGGATGATGCGATTTTTGACTTTATAGCCCTTCTGGAGCACCTCGACGATCTCGCCGCTCTCGCGTCCCTCGGCCTCCTCCTGCAGCACCGCGTGGTGCAGCTCGGGATCGAAGGCGCCCTGCGCCCCGATCTCCTCGAGGCCGTTCTTGCCGAGTATGTCGAGAAGCTTCGTGCGCACGAGCTTCACGCCGCTGACCCACTCGACGTCCTGGTTCTCCGGCGCGGCCGCTATGGCGCGCTCGAGGTCGTCCAGGACCGGCAGCAGCGCCTTGACGACGCACCTCATGCCCTCGTCCATGCTCTCGCAGGAGATGTTGGCGTTGCGCTTGCGGTAGTTATCGAAGTCGGCCTGCAGCCTCTGCAGCAGAGCGACGTTCTCCGCCTTCTCCTTTTCGAGCGCGTCGATGCGCTCCTTAACCTTGAGAAACTCCTCCCTGGTGAGCGTTACGCTCTCGGGTATTTCCGGCTCCGCGCTGTTCTTGGTGCCCTCGGCGGGAGCGTTTTCCTGCTCCGCGGGGGCGGCTGCCGTTTCTCTTTCGTCCTTCTTCCTAGTCAATGTTCCCTGCGCTCCTCTTCAAACATATTCGTGAGCAGTTCGCTCAAACTCAAGCCGATCTGGCTCATCACGGCGACGACGCGGCCGTAGTTCATCCTCGTCGGGCCGATGACCCCGAAGGAACCTATGGGCTCGTCCCCGACCTTGTATTTGGCGGTGACGACGCTGCAGTCCTTCATCTCGGCGTTTTCGTTCTCGCCGCCTATGGTGATGGTGAACTCCACATCCCCGCGCTCCATGAGCATCCGGTAGAGAAGATCCTTGCGCTCGATGGCCGAAAGCAGGTTCCTCGCGCGCTCCACGTCGCTGTACTCGGGGAAGTTCAATATGTTGCGCGTGCCCGAAAGCTCCACCCTGCGCTGGCCCTCCTCGATGCCGCCCTGCAGCGAGGCGAGTATCGCGTCGAGAAAGCTCCTCTCCTGCGCGAGCTCCCCGGTCAGTTCCGCGAGGCGCATGGCCGCGATCTCGTCGAGCCTGTATCCGGAAAGCCGGGCGTTCAGGAGGCGCGAAAGCTTTTCGAGCTGGTACTCGTCGAAGCTCCCCGGGACGCGGATGAGGAAATCCCTCGCGAGCCCCGCGTCCGTGACGATGACGAGCAGCGCCCGGTTTTCGCTCAGCGGCACGATGTGCAGATACCTGAGCCGCGCCGCGTGCAGCCTCGGGGAAAGCACCATGGACGTGTATTTCGTGACGCTCGCGAGCATGTTGGCCGTCTGCTTGACGATATCGTCCACGTCGCCGAAGCGCTGCGCGTAATGCTCGCGTATGGCCGCAAGCTCCTCGTTGCTGAGCATCGCGCGGCGCATGATGGTGTTCACATACAGCCGGTACGCCTTATCCGAGGGCACGCGCCCCGCCGAGGTATGCGGCTGCTCGAGGAAACCCATTTCCTCGAGGTCGCTCATCTCGTTGCGGATCGTCGCCGGGGAAAGGCCGATGTCCGCGTTTTTCGAGATCGCGCGCGAGCCCACGGGCGCGGCGGTAAGTATATAGTCGTCTATGATCGCCTGCAGTATGCGCAGCTTTCTCGCGTCAAGCTTCATGTCCGCCGCCTCCCTCGCGGCCGCGCGGCCTTTTCCCAATGTTAGCACTCGCATGAAACGAGTGCTAAACCTTGGCTAAAATATACCGCCCTGCGCACTTTTTGTCAAGGCAAAGGACGGTGAGCAATGTGACAAAACGGTGATATTCCGATGATTCTTGCCACTACATCATTTCGAGCAGCGCGAGGTTCTGAAAGTCCAGCCCCTCCGCGGTCAGGCGGAAGAATCCGTCCGCCTCGGCGAGCCAGCCCTTCTTTTCGAGCCGTTCGATCGCCTTTGGAAAAACCTCGCCCATGCGCCTGCCAAAGCGCGCGCGAAACGCCGCGTCCGATACGCCCTCTGTCTTTCGAAGGCCGAGCATGACGGTTTCGAACATCTCCTCCGCCAAAGGGATCGCCTGCGGCTCGCCCGCGAACGGCCGCTCCCCGCTCCCGCACGCCTGAATATAATCGGAAAGCCTCGCCGTGTTCGACCAGCGCGTCCACTTCTCCCCGATGCGCAGGGCGCTGTGGGCGTTGAGGCCGAGGCCGAGGTATTCCCCGTTGTTCCAGTAGTTGAGGTTGTGGCGGGATTCGCACCCGGGCCTTGCGAAGTTGGAGATCTCGTAGCGCCGGTAGCCGCGCGCTTCGAGCAGCGCGATGCCCTGACGGTGCATTTCGTAAGCCGCGTCCTCGTCGGGCAGGCTCTGCGCGCCGCCGGTCACGTCCGTGTAGAGCGGCGTGTTCTCCTCCAATATCAGCGAATACGCGCTGATGTGCTCGGGCCCGAGCGAGGCGAGCTTTTCGATCGTGTCCAGATGGTCCTCGGGCGTCTGCCCGGGCAGGCCGTACATGATGTCCGCGCTGACGTTGTCAAAGCCCGTTTCCCGCGCGAGGCGGAAGCTTTCAAGGAACTGCGCGTATGTGTGTATGCGCCCGAGCTTTTTTAAGAGACGGTCGTTTGCGCTCTGCAATCCGAGCGAAAGGCGGTTGACGCCCGCCGAGCGATATTCGAAGAGCTTGTCCGCCGCGAGCGTGCCGGGGTTCGCCTCGAGTGTGATCTCCGCGTCCGGCGTCACGCGGAATTTGCGCGTGAGCGCCTCGAGTACGCGCGAAACCGCGCCCTCCGGCAGCACCGAGGGCGTGCCCCCGCCGAGAAACACCGTGTCGTAGAGGCGCTGCGGCAGCGCCTCGCGGCATAGCGCCATCTCCGTTTCCAGCGCGGCAAGATACGCCTCCGTGTCCGCGTGGTCCGCGAAGGAGGCGAAGTCGCAGTAGCGGCACTTGGCCATGCAGAAGGGTATGTGGATGTAAATGCCCGGCATGTCAGTTGATGCGAAGCACGCTCATGAAAGCTTCGCTCGGAAGCGCTACCGTGCCGACCTGGCGCATGCGCTTCTTGCCTTCCTTTTGCTTCTCGAGCAGCTTCTTTTTTCTTGTGATGTCGCCGCCGTAGCACTTGGCGAGCACGTCCTTGCGCACGGCGCGTACGGTCTCGCGCGCGATGATCTTGCCGCCGATGGCCGCCTGTATGGGGATCTCGAACTGCTGGCGCGGTATGACCTCCTGCAGCTTTTCGGCGACGGCGCGGCCCTTGGCGTACGCCTTGTCGCGGTGGACTATGGTCGAAAGCGCGTCGCAGAGATCGCCGTTGAGCAAAAAGTCGAGCTTCACGAGATCGGAGCGGACGTATTCCTTGAGCTCGTAATCGAAGGAAGCGTAGCCGCGGCTCTTCGACTTGAGCTGGTCGAAGAAATCGTAGATGATCTCGTTGAGCGGCAGTTCGTAGCGCAGGTTCACGCGGCCTTCCTCGATATATTTCATGTCGATGAACACGCCGCGCCGGCTCTGGCAGAGCTCCATAATGGTGCCGACGTATTCGCTGGGCGTCATGACGTTGGCGTTGACCATGGGCTCCTCCATATAATCGATCTCCGCGGCGGGCGGCAGGTTCGAGGGGTTGTCTATGGAAAGCTCGGCGCCGTTGCTCCGGACGACCTTGTAGATGACGCTCGGCGCGGTCGTGACGAGGTCGAGGTCGAACTCGCGCTCGAGCCTCTCCTGGATGATCTCCATGTGTAAAAGCCCGAGGAAGCCGCAGCGGAAGCCGAAGCCGAGCGCCTGCGAGGTTTCCGGCTCGTAGGAGAGAGAGGCGTCGTTGAGCGCGAGCTTCTCGAGCGCTTCCTTGAGGTTTTCGTAATCCGCGCCGTCGGCGGGATAGATGCCGCAAAAGACCATGGGGTTGATGTGTTTATAGCCCGGCAGGGGCTCCCTGGCCGGGTTCGCGACGTCGGTGAGCGTGTCGCCGACTTTGGTTTCGGAGACCGTCTTGATCGAGGCCGCGACGTAGCCGACCTCGCCCGCCTCGAGCGAATCCGTCACGCGAAGCTGCGGCATGAACACGCCGACCTCTGTCACGTCGAACTCCGCGCCCGTGGCCATGGAGCGGATGCGCGTGCCCGCGCGCACGCTGCCCTCCTTGATGCGCACATAGCACAGCACGCCCTTGTAGTTGTCGTAGATGCTGTCGAAGATCAACGCCCGAAGCGGCGCGCTTCTGTCGCCCCCGGGCGGCGGTACGAGCTCGACCACCCGGGCGAGCACGTCGGCCACGTTCGTGCCGAGCTTCGCCGAGATGCGCGGCGCATCCTCGGCCGGAAAGCCGATTACGTCCTCGATCTCGTGTATCGTGCGCTCGGGGTCTGCGCTGGGCAGATCGATCTTGTTGACGACGGGCACGATCTCGAGCGCGTTGTCGAGCGCGAGGTAGACGTTGGCGAGCGTCTGCGCCTCTATGCCCTGCGTCGCGTCCACGACGAGCACGGCCCCCTCGCAGGCGGCGAGGCTGCGCGAAACCTCGTAGGTGAAATCGACATGCCCCGGCGTGTCGATGAGGTTGAACATATATCGCTTGCCGTCCGCGTGGGTGTAGAACATGCGCACGGGCGAGGATTTGATCGTGATGCCGCGCTCGCGCTCAATGTCCATGGTGTCGAGCAGCTGCGCCTCCATATCGCGCAAGGCGACGGTGTCGGTCAGCTCCAGCATCCTGTCGGCAAGCGTGGACTTGCCGTGGTCGATGTGCGCGATGATGCAGAAATTGCGTATAAGCTTTCGGTCGTATGCCATGCACGCCTCCGGGTTTTTATCTCGTAAAATCATACTTGATACGAAGGGAATTTGCAAGTGCGGCGGATTTGTGATAGATTCAGCATATCAATACATATCGGGTTTTCGGAGGCAGGTATGTTTTTTCAGGATTTCGACCGGCTCGCGCGCAATCTCGAGCGAAGGAAGTTCACCGTCCACGCCGCGGCGGACGCGGCCGAGGCCAAGCGCATCGGCCTCTCCCTCATAGGCGCGGGCTCCGTGGGCTTCGGCGGCTCCGTCACGGTAGGCGAACTCGGGCTTTACGAGGCGCTCAAGGCGCGGGGCAACGAGGTGTTTTCGCACACCCATGAGCCGCCGGAGAAAAAGGACGAGGTGCGCCGCAGGGCCAACGGCGCGCGATGGTACGTCGCCTCGGCCAACGCGCTCACCGAGGACGGAGTGCTCGTCAACATCGACGGCGCGGGCAACCGCGTGGCCTCGATGATCATGGGGCCGGAGAACGTGCTGCTTTTCATCGGCAGGAACAAGCTCGTCAGGGACGTCGCGGAGGGCATAGAGCGCATCAAGCGCGACGCCTGCCCGCTCAACGCGCGGCGGCTCAACTTCGATACGCTCCCCTGCGGCAGGACCGGCAAGTGCGCGGATTGTTGGAGCGACGAGCGCATGTGCCGCGTGACGAGCATGATCGAGATGAAGCCGCGCCTCATAAAAAGCTTCCATCTCGTGCTCATCGACGAGGAGATCGGCTGGTGACATATTACGCATATATGCTGCGCTGCGCGGACGGCACGCTCTATTCCGGCTGCGCGGCGGACCTCGCGGCGCGCGTCGCCGCGCACAACGCCGGGCGCGGGGCGAAGTACACGCGCGCGCGGCTTCCCGCAGCGCTCGCCTACAGCGAAGCGTTCGAAACAAGATCCGAGGCCATGCGGCGCGAAAACGAGTTCAAGCGCTTGACGCGCGCCCAAAAGCTCGCGCTTATTGCGGAATCGTTGACAACTGGCAACGGATGATGACAATCATAGACGGCCGTCTGCGGGCGGGAACGGGGTAATTGGGCGGTTCCGCTTCGAAATACCGTGTAAAAGCGAGCGCCTTTGCGCGCATACTAAGGCCGACGCCGGGGGCGGCGCCGGCCCTGGTTGTCGAAAGCCGCTTTTTTGAGCAAGCAAAAGGCGGCCGTGAGGCCACCTGTTGCGTTCCCCTGTGTGGTGTTGTGCTCCCTCAGCAGCAGCCGCAAGGATTGTTTCCGCAACCGGTCCCGCAGCTCGAGGAGTCGCTGCCGGAGAAGCAGTTGGTCAGGCCGTTGATGAGCAGGAGAGGTACGATTATCGAGCACAGATCCATTTCGCAGTTGTTGTTGCAGCCGCTGCCGCAGCCGTTGCCGCAGCCGATGCCACAGCCAAAGCCGTTGCCGGAAATCAGGAACAGGATAATCAACCACCACCAGTTGTTACCGTTGCCAAAAGAGAACATTATCTTTCCTCCTTTTCATGCCCAGGGCATTGCTACGATATACTACTCAGGCGGTTCTCCATTTGTGACTTGTCCCCTGCTGTGATAGGTGTTATTATATTCCTGTTTCGAATAAATCGGGAGGAAATTACCATGACGCGTTACTCTATGGATAAGCTTGTCGCGCTGTGCAAAAACCGCGGCTTTATTTTTCCGGGCAGCGAAATTTACGGCGGGCTTGCCAATACATGGGACTACGGCCCTCTGGGCGTGGAGTTCAAAAACAACGTCAAAAAGGCCTGGTGGCGCAAGTTCGTACAGGAAAACCCCTACAACGTGGGCATGGATTCCGCGATCCTGATGAATCCCGAAATCTGGGTCGCCTCGGGCCACGTGGTCAACTTCAACGACCCGCTCATGGACTGCAAGGCCTGCAAGGCGCGCTTCCGCGCGGATAAGCTCATCGAGGACTACGCCCGCGAAAACGGCCTCGAAATGCATCCCGACGGGTGGAGCCACGAGCAGATGCAGACTTTCATCGCGGAAAAAGGCATCGGCTGCCCCGAGTGCGGGAAAACCGCGTTTACCTCCATCCGCAAGTTCAACATGATGTTCAAGACCTTCCAGGGCGTCACGGAGGATACGGCCAGCGAGATCTACCTGCGCCCCGAAACCGCGCAGGGCATATTCGTCAACTTCAGGAACGTGCAGCGTACGACGCGGCGCAAGATCCCTTTCGGCATTGCGCAGATCGGCAAGTCCTTCCGCAACGAGATCACGCCGGGCAACTTCATCTTCCGCACGCGCGAGTTCGAGCAGATGGAGATGGAGTTCTTCTGCCAACCCGGAACGGAGCTCGAGTGGTACGCCTACTGGAAGGATTATTGCAGGAACTTCCTGCTCTCGCTCGGCGTGAAGGAAGAGAGCATCCGCCTGCGCGAGCACGAGCAGGCCGAGCTTTCGCACTATTCCAACGCCACGACGGACATCGAGTTCCTCTTCCCTTTCGGCTGGGGGGAGCTCTGGGGCATCGCCTCGCGCACGGATTTCGACCTCAAGGCGCACATGGAGCATTCCGGCCAGAGCATGGAGTATCAGGACCCGTTCACCAACGAGAAGTACATCCCCTACGTCGTGGAGCCCGCGCTCGGCGCGGACCGCGTGGCGCTCGCCTTCCTGTGCGACGCGTACGACGAGGAGCTTTTGAAGGATGGTGAAACGCGCAACATACTCCGCCTCCACCCCGCGCTCGCGCCTTATAAGGCGGCCGTGCTGCCGCTGCAAAAGAACAAGCTCGGCGATAAGGCGCAGGAGGTTTACCGGATGCTCGCCAAACGCTTCATGGTCGATTACGACGATTCGGGCGCCATCGGCAAGCGCTACCGCAGGCAGGATGAGATCGGCACGCCCATGTGCGTCACCATAGACTTCGACACGCTCGAAAACGACACCGTCACCATGCGCGACCGCGACACGATGGAGCAGATCCGGCTGCCCATAAACGATTTGGCGGCGTATATCGAAAAGCAGGTGGACTTTTGACGGGATAATTGACAATGGACAATGGACAATCGAATGAAACGCAAACGCCCTTCGCTTCAACGGCGCAGGGCGCTTTTCGTCGCTAATAAAAAACAGAAACGGGGGCACTCCAAAAAGCGGAAATTTTCCCGCCTGCAGGCGGCGTTCCCGATTGTCAATTGTCAATTGCCTCGATCCAATACCTTTGCGTCCAGCTCTTGTCCTCGTCGTCCCACACGCAATTCTCGAGCACGCCGCCATTCTTTTTGATGGTCCCCGCGGAGGCGGGGTTGTCCTCGTCGCAGGTGACGAGCGCGCGGGTTATGCCCTTCGATTTGAGGATTTCCAGGGCTTTGCGCAGCATTTCCGAAGCGTAGCCCTTCCTTCTCTCCCGTGGACGTACGCTGTAACCGACGTGGCCGCCGGTTTGAAGCAGGTATTCGCTGAGCGAATAGCGCAGGTTGATCATGCCCACGATGCGGCCGTCATGTTCGCGGATGCCGAAGAACGTCTCCCCCGGCACCCAACCGGGGCGCACGGTATCCCCGCTCTTGTTCCTTTCGTTAAAGGCGAGCCAGTCGCGATAGCGGTCGAATTCCTCGATGGCGCCGCCGCCGTGTATGTGCATTTCCCCCGCGGAGAAGCAGTCCGCGACGTAATCCGCCGCGTCGGCTTCGTGTTCCAGGGCCGGGGACACAAGAAGTATGCTCTGCGTCACTGTCTGATCCTGCCTTTGTATTTTTCCTCGAGCACGCGCGCGATGCCCACGGCGAGCCGGTCGATCTGCGCCTCGCTCTTTCCCTCGAGCATGATGCGGATCAGCGGCTCCGTGCCGGAGGCGCGAACCAGCACGCGCCCCGCGTCCGCAAGCTCCGTTTCGGCCGCGTCCACGCGCCGCAAAAGCTCGGCGTCGCACAGCGCGCGCTCCTTGTCCTCAGGCTCCACGAGCACGTTGACGAGCACCTGCGGATAGATGGGCACGTCGGCGGCGAGGCGGGACATGCGCTCGTTTTTCTCGCACAGTATGTTCATCACCTGGATCGCCGTGAGTATGCCGTCCCCCGTCGTGTTGAGGTCGAGGAATATGATGTGGCCGGACTGTTCGCCCCCGAGCGCGCAGCCCTTTTCGCGCATGCGTTCCATGACGTAGCGGTCGCCCACCGCGGTTTCCTCGATGTCTACGCCCAACTCCGCCATGCGCTTTTTCAGGCCGATGTTCGACATGACGGTGAGCACGAGCGCGTTCCTGGCGAGCCTGCCGCACTCCTTGAGATGGCGCGCGCACGCGCCCATGATGCGGTCGCCGTCCACGATGTTGCCGAGTTCGTCCGCTGCGATCACGCGGTCCGCGTCCCCGTCGAAGGCGAAGCCCGCGTCCCCGCCGAGCTCCGTCACAAGCTCCTGAAGCCGTTCCGGATGCGTGGAGCCGCACAGGTCGTTGATGTTGAAGCCGTCCGGCTCGTCCCCATACGCGCTGACCTTCGCGCCGAGCGCCTCGAACACCCCGCGCGCGATGCGCGAGGCCGAGCCGTTGGCACAGTCGAGCACGACGTGCCTGCCCTCGAAGCGCCGCGTCGCGGTCGAAATCAAAAACGCCCTGTACTCCTGCGCCGCGCGCTTCGCCTCGAGGCAATGGCCTACGGCTTCGCCCAGCGGGCGCGGAAGCGTCCGGTTCTCCCGGACGATGGCCTCGATCTCGTCCTCGAGCGCGTCGGAGAGCTTGTAACCCTCGCCGCTGAACCACTTGATGCCGTTGTATTCGAACGTGTTGTGCGACGCGGAGATCATCACGGCCGCATCCGCCCCGTAGAGCCGCGCGAGATAAGCGAGCGCGGGCGTGGGCAGTACGCCGCAGTCAATCACGTCGCCGCCGACCGAACAGACGCCCGCCGCGAGCGCGCGGGAGAGCATATCCCCGCTTCTTCGGGTATCCCGGCCCACGAGTATGCGCGGGTTGTGCACCTCGCTCGCGAGCACGTGCGCGCCCGCCGCGCCGATTTTCATCGCGAGCTCAACCGTGAGGTCCGCGTTCGCGATGCCGCGCACGCCGTCGGTGCCGAACATTCTTGCCATAGAGTTCCTCCGAATGCCATGTTTGTATATTTTACTAGAATAAAGCCGATATATCAACCGGATGCCGAAGTCCGTCGTATAAACCCTGCGTGACGGGGCGTTCGCGCACGAAAAAATCGGCCCCCGGTAAAGAAGGCCGATCAAGGGATTGTCGAGGGCCGCCGCCCCTTGACTTTCATTCCGGCTTCGGCGGCACGTGCGCCGGAACGGATGAAAGCCGCGGGCTTTCGCACCTGTCGCGCTTTGGCCTGCGGGCCGTCGCCGGACAGGCAAAGCGTACAAACTCAAAAAAGCGGCAACGCCGCTTTTTTTGAAAGCTTAGCCCACTTCGCCTTTGGCGAGCTGCTTGTGCTGCGTGGAGTTGAGCATCAGCACGGGCGGCGTGAGCTTATCGATCACGTCCTTTGTGATGACGCAGCGCTTGACGTCGGTGCGCGAGGGGATGTCGTACATGATCTGCATCATGACGTCCTCGAGTATCGCGCGCAGGCCGCGCGCGCCGGTCTTGCGGTCTATCGCCTTCTTGGCGACCTGAACGAGCGCTTCCTGCTCGAACTCGAGTTCTACGCCGTCGAGCTCGAACAGGCGTTTATACTGCCTGGCGAGCGCGTTCTTGGGCTTGGTGAGTATGTCTATGAGCGCCTCCTCGGAGAGCTGCTCGAGCGTCACGATGACGGGCACGCGCCCCACGAACTCGGGGATCAGCCCGAACTTGAGCAAATCCTCGGGCAGTATGTTTTTGAGTATCGCGCCGATGTCCTTCTGCACGTTCGACTGCACGCTCGCGCCGAAGCCCATGAGCTTCTTTCCCGTGCGGCGGGAGATGATGTCCTCTATGCCCGCGAACGAGCCGCCGCAGATGAACAGTATGTTCGTCGTGTTGATCTGGATGAACTCCGCGTGCGGGTGCTTGCGGCCGCCCTGGGGCGGGACGTTGGCGACGGTGCCCTCGAGGAGCTTCAGAAGGGCCTGCTGAACGCCTTCGCCGGAGACGTCGCGCGTGATGGACGGGTTGTCCGATTTACGCGCGATCTTGTCGATCTCGTCGATGTAGATGATGCCGTGCTGGGCGCGGGCCACATCGCCGGCCGACTGGATCAGCCGCAGCAGG
>MWBW01000026.1 GCA_002069725.1 Firmicutes bacterium ADurb.Bin248
ATCGGCGTTGCGGAAATGTACGTCGCCGACCCGCGCTTCACGGCCTATTACGACGCCGTCGCGCCCGGCTGCGCGGCATTCCTGCGGGACGCGGTCCGCGTTTACTGCGGGGAAGGCGCGGGCAACTGACGGGCTGGAACAATCAGCAGGAAACGGGGCGCTCCACGCGGGGCGCCCCGCCGCTTACAGCTCGTAATGATCCTCGATTTCGCGGCTGCATTTCACCTTGCCGTAGACGGTCAGCCTGCGGTACGCGCGCTTCATCATCTCGAGCGTGACGTCCGGCGCGACGATGAGCATCCCGAGCACGACGCAATCCTGGAGGCCGCCCGCCTTTTCAAGATCGTGCGGGCCGATGCGCACAATGCCTATGGTGATGTTCTTCTCGACGAAATCGCGCTTGAGCGCGGCCTCGTGGCCGTCGAGCTGCCGTTTCACGGCGGAGCGCAAAAAGTCCGTCCGGTTGCCGTAATAGCCCTGGCTGACCAGATAGTCGATCTTCCCCAAATCCACCACGCTGATGTTGAGCGTGAGCTTTTCGCTGTTTTCTTCGAGCATGATCCAAACCCTCCTTTTCGGGATGGCTTGAGTATACCATCTGTACAGATGGAAATCAACTGTTGTTCAGATGGTTTCTAGGCGAATCAAAGATATTTCGGCTCATTCCTTCGGGAAGCTCCTCAAATACACATGGTTCCCGTCGGGGTCGAGCAAATGCAGGTTCCGCGCGCCCCATGGCCGCGCCGCGGGCGGCTCGAGCACGGTCACGCCCATGCGAAGCAGCCGCTCGTATTCCGCGTCCACATCCGGCACGGTGAAGGCGAGCGCGATGTTTTGATTCGCGTTGTTCTTTTTGTTTCCGTCGTCGTAGACCGTGAGCGCAACCTCCCCGGTCAGAATGAACTGATGGACTTCGTCCTCGCTGCCGTTATCCGCCCCGAGCAAGGCCTTGTAGAAATCCGCGAGGCGCTTCACGCCGTTCGTGCACAGGCACACTTCGCCAAGGGTCATGGGGAAACCTCCTTCAGAACCGTTTTCGTTCACCTCATCGCCCCGACGATCTTCCCGAGCGTGTTCACGTTTCTCGACGTGACGGCGCTTTTGTATTTCCTGCTCCCGAGTATCCTCGAACCGAAGGCGGAATCGGTCGTGCCGCCCTTGGGCACGCTCCACAGCGCGTCCTTGCCGCGCAGCGCGAGCGCTTCGCCGGGCAGTTGCGTGAGCGAGGCGAACAGCCCCGGCAGCCCGGCGGCGACTTCGTCCGATTCTGCGAACAGCGCGTAGAGATGGCAGCCCTCGGGTTTGGGGAATTCTTTGGCCCGGGCGAGCAGGCGCGCGAGCTCGGCTTCATCCCGCAGGAACACGTGCGCGTCATAGCCGAAGCGCGCGGACAGTTCCGCCTCGACGCGGCGCTTGAGCTCCGCCTCCGGCGCGCCCGTTTCATCCGTAAAAACGACGTTCCCGGTCGCGAGCACGGTCTTTATCCCCGAAAAGCCCATTTCAGCGAACGCCGCGCGCAGCGCGTCCATCTTGATGACGACGCCGTTGACGTTGACGCCGCGCAGCAGCGCGCAATACGCTTTGCCCATACGCACCCCTCAATCGTAAAGTCCTTCAAGCAGCTTTCGGAACGCGCTCGGCAGCGCGTATTCCCTTTCCAGTTCGCCGCGGCCCGCCCAAACGAAGCTATGGCTTCGCGCGCCGCATTCCACGGCGCAGCAGGTCATTTCCCAACGGATGTGTGTGAAAACATGCGCGCGCGAAAACCGCCGCGTCAGCGCCAAAGGCTCCGTTTCCCATTGCGCGGCGAGGTCGAGCACCGCCTGCGCGTCCAGCGCGCCCGGGACGTTTGGCAGTTCCCACAGCCCGCCGAGCAGTCCCTCGCCCTCCCTTCGGCGCAGGGCGATTCTCCCTTCGCAAACGAGCAGCAGCACGGTCCGATCCTCGACGCGGCGCGGCTGCTTGCGCGATTTTACGGGGAGGCGCGCGATGGCGTTGTTCCGCTTCGCGAAGCACAGTTCCGCCGCCGGGCAGGCGCCGCATTTCGGCGCGCCGTTGGGCAGGCATACCACGGCGCCCAACTCCATGAGGCTTTGCGTGAAGTCGCCGCGGCGCGATTCGGGATAGATCGCCGCGAGCGCGTCCGTCACGCTTTGCTTCGCCGCGGGCAGGTCAATGGGCGCATCAAAGCCCGCGATGCGGCTCATGATGCGCAGAACGTTTCCGTCTGCGGCGGGCACGGGCAGATCGAAGCAGATGCTCGCGAGCGCGCCCGCCGTGTATGGGCCGACGCCCGGCAGTTCCCGAAGCCCTTCGTATGTGTCGGGAAAGCGTCCGCCGAGCCCGAATTCGATCTTTTGCACGGCCTTTTGCAGGTTGCGCGCGCGGCTGTAGTAGCCAAGGCCCTCCCAGAGCTTGAGCAGAGTCCCCTCGCCGCAGCGTGCGAGCGCGCCGAGTGTGGGCAGCGCCTCGAGGAAGCGCGGGTAATAGTCCTTCACGACCTCCGCGCGCGTCTGCTGAAGCATGATTTCCGATACGAGTATGCGGTAGGGCTCCCTGTCCCGCCGCCAGGGCAAATCGCGGGCGTTTTCGCCGTACCAGGCGAGCAGCAATCCGGGCAGCGCCGCGAGGCCTTCGATATTCACCTGTATCCGCTCCGCCCGCCCATTCATCCGATCAGCCTCGCTTTCCTTCCTATGCTAACACGCCGCGGTTCCGCGCGCAAGGGCGCTCCGACCGGCCGGGCTTCATGAAAAGTTCATAACAGCGGAGGGTAAAATCGTGTATAATAAGTAAAAAGTTTCCTGTTCCACATCCGGTTTTTTCTTGAGAGGACTGTATGCTTCGCTGTATGCGCGTCGAGTTCCAACGGCTTTTCCGCCAGCGCGAGCTTTGGATCGCGCTCATCGCGTGCGCGCTCGTCGCGCTCGCGGGGCTGATCGAATCCACGCGGAATCTGCGCTTCCGCGTATATGAAACCATTTCCTCGGCCGAAAGGCATACCCTGCTGAACACGTCGATGGGCACGCTCGCGGTAGTGTTCCTCATCCCCATACTCGCGGCGCTGCCCAACGCGACCTCGTATGTGTCCGAGCGAAGGAACAATGCCGTCAGCGTGCTGCTCCCGCGCTGCGGCGCGCGCGCGTATTACTGGGGCAAGGCCGCCGCGATCGCCCTCACGGCTTTTTTCCTCTCCTGTCTGCCCGTGCTGCTCAACCTCGCGTACTGCCTGATCGCCTACCCGCTCAAGCCCTTTGAAACGATGAGTTTCGGCGTGATCTACGAGCAGCTTGGCTGGGCGAACGAGCTGCGCTATACCTCGGCGGCGCGCTCGCGTTCTTTCTGACCTGGCTCGCCGTGACGCCGGGGCAGATCGCCGCGAGCCTTCTCTTGGGCGTCGCGGGCGGCTGGCCTGTGAAGCTCTTCCCTTCGGCGCAGGGCATACTCGCGCTGCACGAGCTGCCCGCGCTCGCCAGGGCTCTGCCCGAGGCGGCCGCCTTCGCGCTGCCCGGCTTCACGGTCGCCTTTTCCGCCTGCTACTCGCTTTTTGCCGCCGTTTTACTCGCGGCGCTGGGCGCGCGCGCCATACGAAAATACGACTTCACGCTCTAGGAGGTCCCATGGACGCCATCGTGCTCGACCACGTATCAAAAACGCTCAAGGGAAGGCGCGTGCTCGACGACGTTTGCCTCTCGCTCGCCCCGGGCGGGATCTACGGCTTTTTCGGCCGCAACGCTTCGGGCAAAACCATGCTGCTGCGCGCGGTGGCCGGGCTGATCCATGTGGACGCGGGGGAGGTTACGGTGTTCGGCCGGCGCGTGCACAAGGATATCGAGTATCCGCCGGACATGGGGCTTGTCATAGAGAACATCGGTCTTTGGGGCAGCCTGACGGCGCTCGAGAACCTGCGTCTGCTCGCGGACATCCGCCGCGTCGCGAGCGAAAAGGACATCCGCGCCGCGCTTCGCCGCGTGGGGCTCGCGCCCGAGGACAGGCGCAAATACCGCGCCTTTTCGATGGGCATGCGCCAGAAGCTCGCGCTCGCGCAGGCGGTCATGGAGAAACCGCGCCTGCTTTTATTGGACGAGCCGACCAACGGCCTCGACGACGAGGCGGTGACGCTTTTCCGCGCGCTGGCCGCCGAGGAAAAGGCGCGGGGCGCGACCATACTGATCGCCACGCATCAGAAGGAGGATGTGCTCGATCTGTGCGATCGCGCGTTCTCCATCGGCGAGGGCCGGTGCAGGGAGCGGGAGGTGGGGTGAGGGTATGCGCGGGAACCGGGTTTACGTTTTGATCCTCGCGGCGCTCGTGCTCGCCTCCGCCGTCACGGCGTTCATCATACGCGCGAGCATACCGCACTTTGCGCTTTCGGATGAGAGCATCGCGGATTTCCTCATGTATTCAAGAGGCTTCAATCCCGAGGACCTCGACGAGTTCCCGACATCACAGGGACTCATCGGAAGCGCGAAGCTGATCGCCGTCGTGACGCCCACGGGCAACCGGGAGCTGAAGAACGGCCGCGTCCTCTCGGAGTTCGTCGTTTCCTTCGTGCTCCTTTCCAACGGGAAGGCTTCGGCGGGCGACACGATCTACATCTACGAGTCCGTGCACGTCAACACCTATGAAGGCAACCCAAGCGTCTCCCTGATGAGCGGCACGCTCAATCTGATGCAGGAAGGCGCGCAATACCTCGTGCTGCTGCGCTTCTTCGACCAGACGGAACGATATGATTATACCGAAAAAGACCTCGTGACGTATAAATTCGTCAGCGAGAGCTTCGCGGCCTATCCCTGGGGGGAATACCGGTATCTGTATCTGCCCGAGGACGGCAGCGTCGCTCCGCCTGCCTACCGCGACGCGCGGCAATACACGAACATCTTCGGTGACGAGCGCGTCCGGGAGCTGTACGAGGCGCTGATGGCGGAGATGCTCTCGTATGCGGAGAAGAAGCCCGGCTGAGGCGGGCCTTCTCCGACCAGCTTTCTACCTCATCCTCATCCCCCTGACGAACTTGCCCATCACAATGGCGGTCACAAGCACGGCGATCACCGCGAAGCCCACGAGCACCATGACCCACCACTGGACGACGGGCTTCTCCTCCTCGGTTTTGTCCGTATCCGTCTGGATCACCGGCGCCTTGATCTCGGTCGTGAAGTCTATGCTTACGACGTATTCCTCGTCCGCGTCGTCGTAGTAAGTTATGATATACCTCCCCCAGGTTTGCCCGTAGCTATCCGTATAGCCCTCGGTCATGGAAAGCATGCCGACGAACACCTTCAATTCTCCGTAGCCCGCCTCGCCGGGCAGGATGTCCCCGAGGAACACGCTCGAGGTCGGGAACAGCCCCGCGCCCTCGATCGTGACGGTCACGTTTCGCAGCGTCGCCTTGCCCACGTTGAACACGTTCGCGGGCAGCGTGAAGGTTTCGCCCGCCGTGACGGACTTTGCCACGCTGATGGAATCGTAGCTGATCTCCACCGGCTGCGTCACGGAAACGAGGAACTGCCGGGTTGAAGTATACGTCCCGCCGTAAAGGTCCTCGTAATCGAGCGTCACGGAGAACGCGCGGTTGCCCGCGAGCACGTCCTTGGTCGTTTTCAGCTTGAAGGAT
This sequence comes from Firmicutes bacterium ADurb.Bin248, assembly GCA_002069725.1. GTDB lineage: Bacteria > Bacillota > Clostridia > Christensenellales > CAG-138 > Phil1. The sequence continues at coordinate 5,615 of MWBW01000026.1, forward strand.
GCCGTCGCGCTTTCCTCCGAGGCGATGTTGTCCAGAAGCATCGCGTTGTTCGCGTCCGCGGGGAGGATGCCCGCCTCGGAGCTTTCCCACGAGAGCTTGACGCTCCGCGCGCGCAGGTTGCCGATGTTGTCGATGGTAAGCGTCACGGCGAATTCGGAATCCCCGCCGACGGTTCCGGGGTCAACGACGCAATTTGAGATGAACAGCTCGGGCTTTTCGGCCTCCTGTTTGGGGATGTCGTTCGGGTCGGGCGGGGTCGCGCCGTCGGTGATCGTGACGTATACCGTAAAGCTCTGCCGCGCGGGGTTGCCGTTCGCGTCGAGGTAGGCCGCGTTTGCGACGATCGGGTAAGAGCCGTTGTAGCTGCCCTTTTCAAGCGGAATTTCGAAGGCGAACACGAACGCTGAATTCCATGCCGAGCGCGTCTGCGCGTAGTTGCCGTAGACGAAGGGGCTGTTTGCCGTTGCACCCAGGTCGAGCGTGACGGACACGCGCCCGTCGTAGGTGTCGCCGAAAAGCGGCAGTATGAGATACGCCTTGCCGTCCTTCACAAGAGGCATGTAGCCCTGCGCGTAGGTTTTCGCCATGCCCGTGTAGAGCGTGCCGCTGTCGATGAACAGCGCGCCCGCGGCGTCCTTGGGCTCGGCGGCGTTCGGGTCCTTGCCGTCTTTGATCGTGAGATAGACCGGGAACTCCTGCGTCTGCGCCTTGCCCGCGGAATCCGTGTAGCGCGCGCGGAAGGTCACGGCGTAGGTGCCGTTGACGCGGTTCGCCTTGAGCGGGAGGGAAAGCTTAATGAGGAACACGCCGCCCGCATCGGCCGCGACGTTGAACTCGTAATTGCCGTAGGAGAACGGCGAAGCGTCGCCCGTGTCGATGACGGGCGTCACGGTGATGGACGTTACCGCGGCGTCGCGCGATTTGAGCGGCAGCACGAAGTGCGCGTTGCCGCCGGATACCGTGGGCACATAGCCCTCGGCGTAGCTTTTGGCCATGCCCTCGTAGACGTTTTCCGTATCGATGTACAATACATCGCCCTCGGCGAGCGCCGCCGCCGCGAAAGCGAGCATGAGCACAAGGAACAGCGCCGTTCCCGCAACCGTCTTTTTCATCCTCATCCCTCCCGGATCATGGTCATGATCCCGCCGTCCATTTCGCACACCGTGTCGCAGAGTTCGTCGATGTCCTGCTGGTTGTGGCTCGCGAGCAAAACGGTCTTCCCTTCGTTCTTCAGCCCTTTCAATAGCGCGCGCATTTCGGCCGCGCCGTGCTTGTCCAATCCGTTGAGCGGCTCGTCCAGCACCAGAAGCTTCGGGTCCTCCATGATGGCCTGCGCGATGCCCAATCTCTGCCGCATGCCGAGGCTGTACTTTCCCACGGGCTTTTTCAATGTCGGGTCGAGTCCCACACGGCGGATAGCCGCCGCGATCTGCTCAAGCCCGATTTTTTTATTGAGCGAGGCGAGTATCTCGAGGTTCTTCACGCCGGAATATTGCGGCAAAAAGCCCGGCGTTTCGATGATGAGCCCCAGATTTCCCGGGAAATCGACATCCCGCCCGACGAGCCTGCCCTCGACGAAGATTTTCCCCTCCGTGGGCAGAAGGAAACCGCAGATGCACTTCATGAGCACGGTCTTGCCGCTGCCGTTGTTGCCGACAATGCCGTGGATTTTGCCCGCGCCGAAATCGCGCGTGACGTTCTTTAAGACGCGCTCCTCGCCGAAGCTCTTGCTGACGTTCTGAACCGAAACGATGGCCTCTCTCATTCATCCGTCCCCGTGAAATTGAAGTTGTATGTCCGCGACGCCCGCAACGCCGCGAGGAAGCACAGCGATATGAGCGCCCCGAAGATGAGGTACGTCTGCCACAGCCGCGGCAGCAGATCGTAGCCGAAGTTGTGCATGTGGTATGTCGCCTGGTTGAGGGGCGAGAGCCAGCCGACCGCGACATTGGCCTTGTAGGTCAGCTCGTCCGGCAGCTGGAAGATGGCCTTGATGGTCTGCGGATTCAGCAAAAAGCCGAACAGGCTGAACGCGAACGCGCTCACCACCCCGGCGATCTGCCCCTTCTTGAGGTTGAACGCGAGCATGACGAACGCGAGCAGCAGCGCGTACAGCAGCATTAAGAGAAAGATCGTCCCCATGCAGGCGTACGGCCGCGACATCTCCAGCGTCTTGACCAGCGCGGGCAAAGCGACTTTTTGTCCCGCGCCGGAATAACCCAATATTGCCGCCGTTTCGCTCCACATGTTGCCCACGAAGCTCTGGCGCATGCTCACGAGCGCCGTCGCACCGAGGATGAACAGCAGATAGACCAGCGTCGCGCTTGCGATGTACATCGCCTGCCCCGCGAGCCAGGTCTTGCGGTCGATGCGCATCAAATAAAACGGCGTGCCGGAGTTGATAAAGGGCATGTCCGCGAAAAGCAGCAACAGCAGCATGGACGCGAGCAAAATAGAGTTGCTGTCGCCGAACGTCCACACAAAGCTTTCCACGATCTGCATGGTGGTCTTGTATTCCAAAGAAAAGCGCACGGCCTTGTCCGATAAAAGGAAGCACAGCACGAACGCGAGGCCGAACGTGACGGCGATGCGCGGGTTCCTCCGCCACAGCCGGAAATCGTAGGACGTCACCGCAAGCGCTTTTCTGAAAAAACCCTTTCCCGCCCGCAGGCGGCGTCCCCCGATTGTCAATTGTGCATTGTCAATTGTCAATTGCCTTAATCCTCCTCTTCCCGGCCAAGCCAGCGCACAATGCAAGTATCGCCGTCAGCTCGCCAACGACCAGCAGCGCGCCCGGCACGCCGTAGTGCCACACGCCCGAGGGCGAAAGCCACTCCTTGGGGTAGAGCACATACATGCCGCCGAAATACCGCTCGTAGAGTATGATGAGCACATAGAAGATCACGAAGGGCGAGGCGTAGGCCATATACCGGCTGCCCGTGAGGTTCGCAAACAGCATCCCCACCGTCGCCCACAGCGCGCCCGAAGCGAAGTAGAGAAGGAATCTGCCCCAGATGGGGGAGACGGGCATGGGCAGGATGGAGCCGTCCGCGGCCTTCATGACGACGGGCGCGGCCTCTTTCGGGAGGAACGAGAGCGCGAGCGCGCCCCAAGCGAGCAGCGCGCCGAGTATCAGCGCGAGCCCGCCGGAAACCGCGCAGGCGATCACTTTTGAGGAAAGGTATTTCCCCACGCTCGTGCGCGGCAGATATGACTTCAAAAAGCCGCTGCGCGCATCCTCCGTCACGGCCGCGGTGTACGGAAGCGCCGCGAGGATGGGGAAGGCGAGCGTCATGGCGCTGCCCGAGAGCGCGTTGAGAATGAGTTCCGAATGATAGCCGAACGGCAGCAGGCTCACGGTGCGGAACGCCTGAAAGATGTCCTTCACGCAGGATAAGAGCAGCACCAGCGCGGTGCCCAGCGCGGCCGCGAGGAAAGGCCGGGAGAAGATAGCCTGCCTGAGGTTTGAGGTCAATGTGCGCATGGGCGTCCTCCTTTCCCTCCATCATCCGCGATTTATGCGATAAAGTCGTTACCGGATTGTTATCAAACTGTTATTGCCCGGCGCGGGGATCGTCGCCGCATCCGCAGACGGCGGGATTTTCCGGGATCAGCGCCACTTCAACCGGTCGATCGCGCTGCCGTCGATGGCGTTGATGGTGATGATGGAGTAATCGCGCGCGTCGTAGCGCATTCGCCACACGCATCTTTCGTTGTTTTCGTCGAGTATGAAGGTGTTGCTCTCGCCCGTGGGGTAGCTGTCTATGTAATGGTAATACATATCGCCGCACACGTTCCACACGGGGATGAGATAATAGCTCGACAGGTCGTTGCGCTTGGCGACCACGAGATAGGAAAGCTTGATCCGCGTGATCTCGAGGCGGCGGCGGTCGATCCATTCCCCTTCAAAGCTCCACGATTCCGCGTCCCAAACGGTCTGCAGCTTGAGCTGCGACGCGATTCTTTCCTGGATCTTTTCGAAGGGCAGCAGCGCGACGTTCGGGTTTTCGAGCGCGGTTACCGCGAGCGGATGATCCCATGAAAAAGACAGCACGCCGCAATCGTCGAACATGATCCGTATGGTTTCCTGCTCCGGCACGGATCGGTTGTATTGCTCGTAAACGCTCTGATCTTCCGTGTCCGCGGTTCCCTGCCCGATGCAGCTTGTAATGAAGTCCGGCGCGACGCCCTCTATGCTGCGCTTGTAGACCAGCGCATGATACACGGGTAAGGGCTCCTCGCCGTCCTGCATGGGTATGCTCGTCTGGGTGGACGCGTCCGCGAGCACGAAATCGAGCCCCACTTTCTCGAGGAGCGCGCCTGCCCTCCCGATCGCTTCTTCGAGCGGATACGACACTTTGCCGGAGCCAACCAGATCGCCGGAGGCCACGTGAAAGCTCAAATAGGACGGCTGATCGCCGTTGTAGGCGGAAAACTCCATTTTCCGGCCGGAGTCCAGCCAGCACACGCCGTATATGCTTTCACACCCGGCCGCGACGGCTCTCTGACGCGCCTCGTCCGTCCACTCGATGCGAAAGCTGTCTTCTCCCAGCGAAACCTCCTTTCCGCCATAGAACATGGGATTGACCCGGTCCTCCATGAATCGAAAATCCGTATCCGCCTTTTCAAGCGCAATATTCTCCGGCGTGCTCTCGTATTCGAGATAGAGCTCGCGGAGTATCCCCGTGTATGCTTCGATGATCTGATGCTCGTCGGGATGGCATAGGCTCAGCTCGTTTTCGTAATAATCGATGCTCGCCTGTATCTCCGCGCGGCTGCGCAGCTCCCCCGGCCGGTATAATTCCGCGCCCTCGAGCAGCGCGAGGCGTATGGCGTCCGCCTGCTCCTGCGCGATCTTCGCCGGCTCGACGGAATACACAGGCCACTTTGTCTGATCCGGAACGTCGACCTTTGCGTCAAAGAAGATGTCGTAATCCTCGGGCAGCCCTTCGACTTCCAGGACAAGCCGCTCCGGCGCGTCGTAGGGCCGGGGCGTTGCGGCAGCGTCGTCATCCCGGCCGATCGCCTGCTCCAACGCACCGTCGCCCTTGTTGACGATGACTTCCTGCTCCGGCGTGGGCTGGCAGGCGCAAAGGGCGAGAGAGCACAGCGCGAGCAACGCGGCGGCGGATTTTTTAACGCGGCGAAAGATACGCTTTTCCATACGCCACCTCCTTAGCTTTCATTATCGCGCCGTCTTCTGGAAAAGTCAGGAAACAAACTGTGAATACTGTGAAATTTCGACAGCCTGTCCGCGCTTTCCGGACGGTCGAAGCAGGTTTTTTTACCCGTTCCCCAGATACTCCTCCAAACATTCCCCGGATTCGTGCATGGCCTTCGCCGCCTCTGTGCCGACGTAGCGGTAATGCCACGGCTCGTAGATGACGCCCGTAATGTGCTCCTTATCTGCGGGGTAACGCAATATGAAGCCGAAGCGGTGCGCGTTTTCGAGAAGCCAGCTTCCCTGCGGCGTATCGGCGAAGCCCGCGTCCGAATCGCGGTAGTCGAGCGCGAGTATGTCTATGGCAAGCCCCGTCGTATGCTCGCTGCACCTGCCCGGCATCACCTTGACAGGATCGTTGTACGGATCGCTGCCGTAGTCCGGATCGTCCCGCAAGCGCGCGTTGTAGAGCGTATCCTGATAGGCGACGGAGCGGTACGCCGTCGTCACGAGGTAGCCCGTCACGCCGTCCCCGGCCGCCGCCTCGAACATCGCGCGCGCGGCCTCGCCAGCCGCCGCATTGATGGAGCCGTCGGGGCTCTGCAGCGTCGCGCTCCCGCCCAGCGCGTCGTCGAGGCAAACGAGGTCCTCCGGCCGGTCGTAGGGGACGGGATGGTCGAAGTTGACGAGTATCAGGAAATCCGCGTCCGCTTCGCCCGCGTCCGTTTGCATGGGCGGCGCGCCGTCGGGGACGTCCGCCCCTCCCGCGGCGCTTGGCCGCCGCGCGAGCGCGGCAAGCACGAGCGCCAGCGCCAGCAAAGCCGCGAGCGGCAGGAGGCGTCCGAGAAGCTTGCCAAGGTCGAGCCGGTAGCGCGTCCTTCTGAATTTACGATCTGCCCTCGTGGCGTTCGCCTCCTTTCCCAATATGCTTATTCGGTTCATGCGGCATGCGTAAGGCCATGGGCGCGCGGGATTGCCCTCAGTAGCCGATATGCCTGTTTACCACGCTGCCGTCGACGGCGTTGACGGTGACATACTCGTAATAGTAGAATTCCGAGGCCATTTCGTATGGCATGCTCCAGTCTAGCTGCGGATGCTCGCGGTTGAAGGCGTCCACATCGTCGTGATTATAATACGTCGTGCCGACTCCGTAGAAATCCCAGACCGGAACCGTTATGAAGTCGAGCGAGTTCTGTTGACGCACATACATGAACTTGAGCTCCGCGCGGGTGATGACGAGGTCGAAATGCGTGACGCCGAGCGTGCCTTCGACGCTTCCGGTATCCTGCAAATACGAGCACTGAAGCTTAAGCTGCTCCGTCGCTCGCGCAACGATGTCGTCGAAAGGGAGAAGCGCTACGTTCGCGTTGAGAAGCGTTCCGATTTTCATGTTCCCGTTCCAGAACACGTTCGCGACGCCGCCGTCGTCCACGATCACCATGATGCGTTCGTAGGCGGGCAGCCTGCGACTCACGTCGTCCTCCTCTTCGCCGCCGCTGTATTGGTCGATGGAACAGTATCCGAAGGGAACGCCCTCGAGCATGCGCATGAACACGACGGAGTACGCCTGCGTGTTCTGGTATTCGTCGGAGCTGATATCGTATTCGCTGCCCAGCCGCGTTGTTTTTCCGACGGCCGCGAGGACGAAATCCGTCGCTCCCAGTCGTTCCACAAGCTCCGTCGCGCGCGCGACGGCCTCGTCCCGCGTGGTCTCGAGGGGCAGGTCGCCCGTCGGATTTTCGAAGCCGTTATAGATATACTCCGTGCCGTTGATGAATTTGACCGTGCCGCACGTTTGAAATTCCGAGGATTTTGCGATGCGAAGCGTCGCGGGGAGCGGCTTGCCCAAATCGGCCTGCGCGAGGAATATGTCCATGCCCGCGTAGTCCGCCGCGGTTACGGGGCGCGTATCCTTTGTTTCGGGCGCGTTGTCATACCATTGCTGGAACATGTTCACGCGCGCCTCCAGATCCTCGACGCTCTCCGGGCCGCCGTCGTCGCCGACGGTTTCACCGGACTTCGCGGCCTCGAGATCCTTCATGGCGGGCAGCAGGTAGTTTTCGAGGATCTCCTGCTTGCTCATGGTCTCGTCCGCGTAGGTCATGGGCGCGTTCCCCATGAGCGCAGAGATGATCTTCTGCGCCTGTTCGCCGGTGAAGTCGGCGGGGGAAGCCTCGTAGACGGGATATTTTGTCACAGCCGGCACGATCGTGTCCATGTCGAAGGTGAGCGTCACAAGCCCGTCGAAGAAAGTTTCCGCGCCTGTGTAATGCTCCGGCGCCTCGTAAGGCATGTCCGAAGCGCCGAGCGGCGGTGTGGAGGCGATGGCGTTTTCCAGATCGTTATCCCCTTTATTGACCACGACCTCCTCCTGCGGCGTGGGCTGGCAGGCCGTCGTGAAGCAGCAGAAAAGCATGAGCGCCGTCAGCGCGGCGCAAACCGCGCGCGCCAGGCGGTGCGAGTTTCTTGGCATGAACACGCCGCGGATGCGCCTTTCGGCGATCTTTTTCGTGTCGCCCTGCGCCATGCCCAAAGCGAGGGCCCCGTGCGTCCCGCCCGAGAACAGCGAAAGTATGACCGCAGCGTACGCGCGCTTCCCCGCGCCGCCCAGGGCGCGCACGACGTCGCTGTCGCAGGCGGTTTCCATATCTTTTCGCACTTGCGCGAACGCGAGATAGACGACCGGATTGAACCAGTAGACTGCGTTGAGAAGCGAGAGCAGCAGCACGAGCATGTGATCCCCGCGCCGAAGATGCGTCAGCTCGTGCCGCAGCGCGAACCGCGCCTGCTCGTCGTCCATGGCCTCGAGCGTCTGCGTGGGCGCGAGCACCGTTGCGGGGAACAGCGCCGCGGGCGTCCCGCCGCCGCGCTGGCCGACGAGCCGCGCGTTCTCCCCGGCGTTCAGCTCCGCCCGGACCTCGTTGAACAGCGCGCGCAGCCTTGTGGAGGGCTCCTCGGCGTTTGCTTTGATGCGCCTTCGCGTCAAGCCGTAGAGCAGCACGAGATACGCGAGGCCGAGCCCCGCGCCGGCGAGCCAGAGCGCGGGCAGCGCCTGCGCGACGGGAAACGGGGAAGATACCGGAGCGGACGGCGCGCCGCTTGAAACGGCGCCCGTTTTGGTCTGCGCCGAACCTTCTTGCGGCTGCGCCTGCGCCCCGGGGCCGCCGGGCGCGAGCGAAGCGGGCGCGCTCGCTTCCGCCTCGGACAGCGCGTCCGTCAGCGTCGTCGTTTCGGCTACCGTATTGGGGATCACGAACAGGCGCACGGAGCTTTCGAGCGTGAAGGGCAGCATCAGCCGCGCGAGCAGAAGCCCCCATAAGGCGAGGTGCAGGAACGGGGACATCCTCTGTTTGAAGCAGAGCTTGATCAGCATGATCGCGCCGTAGAGCACGACGGAATACGCGGTGATCTCGAGGAGGGTTTCAAGCGTCTTCATGCTCGCCCTCCTCGCCCGCGCCGCCGCCGAGCCGGGAGATCAGCCTTTGCAGCTCGGCCCTGTCCCGCTCGCCGAGGCCGCTCTTCTCGATCATGCTCGCGAGCAGCAGCCGCCTGCCGTCCTCGGTCAATTTCGAGAGGATGTGGCTGCTTTCGGTTTCGATGCAGTCCTCGCGCCGCGCGAGCGGGCGGTACGCGCGGTTGCCGCTGACGGTGCGGTAGCCCAGCAGCCCCTTGTCCGTCATGCGCTTGAGGTAGGTCGAATAGCTGCTGCTGTTCCAGCCGAGAACGGCCTTCGTCGCCTCCATGAGTTCGGATAGGAACATGGGGCTCCTCTCCCAGAGCGCTTCCATCAATGTCCATTCGTGCTTTGACAACGTTTCTTTCATTTTCCTGTTCCTCCGCGCTTGACCCGGCCCGGAACGCGGGCGGTCGTAATATCTACAAGTGTAGAGAACTGCGCGAAGGAAGTCAAGTTAAAATATGTAAACGTTTTGTTGCGCGCCTCAATAGCTGCCCAGAACGTCGATGACGCTGCCGTCTATGGCGTTGATGGCGATCACGGGCGCGGGGCCGGTAAACAGCTCCCCGGAGTTCAAGTAGTAATGGTATTCCTGAGCGTCCTCCTGGGAGATGTGGCTTTGTATCGCCGTGCCATAGAACAGGTAAGCGGGGACGTAGAGCCCCTTTTTCTGCCCGGGAGCATCCTTCCGCTTCACGCGGATGAGGCCGAGCCGTATTTCTTTGATCGTGATATCGAGACGGATGTTTTTCTCGTAGTCGTTCTCCGCCTCCGGGCACCGGGGACCGTAGGTCTGGAAGATGTTGGCCTCGAAGCGGCGCATCGCTTCCTCGAAGGGGATGATGTCCGCGTCCTCGCTGACGATTTCGGTGACCTTGCCCGGCTCGAACCAAAGGATTTCGTATATGCCGTCGTCGCCGACGATGAACTCGATGCACTCCGGATACCACGGGATGTCGTATTCGCCGTTCGTGTTCGCGCCGTGGTTCCGGTGGACGGCCACGGGGGTGCCGCAGACCGTGGGCACGAAGAACAGCTTGTATGCGTAGTGCGACGCCGGGCCGTAATAATCGTCAACGTGCCCCGTGCCGTGGTTGTCCGTAATGTAGATGTCCGCGAGCGCGATATCCTCGCGCCCGCAGGCCTTGAGGAAATCTTCGGCAAGCTTTATGGCGCCCGCGGCGGAAATGGAGAGCTTTCCTTCGTATTCCTTCCCCGGCACGAAGCTCTCGTCCACTCCGGGCGCGCCGTCGAGCGTGAAATTGCTGGCGATGTTGAAGAACCAAATTTGATCGGCCCACTGCTTGTCTCCCGTAGTCACAGACAAGTTCCCGTATCCTTCGGCGGAGCACCCCAGCCGCAGGATGCCGGAGGCATCGGCGTGATAGGTGCCGTCGGTCGTCGTGGCTGGCGGGCGCTCCTCGGGCGCGGAGTCGTATTGCGCCTCCAGCACGGCGATAAACCCCTCATATTGGGTGATCATGTTCGCGGCGCTTTCGCCGCCGGATTCGCGCAGCGTTTCGATTTCGCACCGGTAATTCAGGATCATGGCTTCGATGTCGGCCCTGGTCATCACGTAAGAAGAAGAATAATCCATGGGCTGCCCGTTTGGGAAGAGATGGCGCACCATAGCCTTTGCCATCTCCTGGGGGAAGCCTGTGGCCTCCATCGCCGCCACCGGCAGCTTGCCCGATGCGGGGAGGACCACCTCGGCGTCCACAGTGAGGGTCAAAAGGCCGTTGTCGCTTTTGGCCTCATAGGAGTAATGGTCCGGAAAGGCGCGATCCCCGAGCTTTTTCCCGCTTCCGGTTTCGCCCGGGCCGCCGCTTTCGGCGGGCTTCTGGCTCTCGACAATGTCGAGGATATCTCCGCCCTTGTTGACGACGACTTCCTCCTGCGGCGTGGGCTGGCAGGCGGTCGTAAAGCATGTGAGCGCGAGCACGAGCGCGAGCGCGGCGGCGGCGAGGCGCGCGCCGCGGGAGGCGGTGTTTTGCATGAACGCGCCGCGGATGCGCCGCTTGGCCATGCGCCGCGTGCGGAACTGCGCCAAGCCGAGCTGGGGCGCGGTTTCGAACGAGAAAAGACTCAGTATGGTCGCGAGGTACCCGCGCTTTTCCGCGGGACGGAGCAGGGCGATCACGTCCGCGTCGCAGGCGGTTTCCATATCGGAAACGAGCTCGAAGAGCGCGAGGTGCACGAGGGGGTTGAACCAGTACGCCGTGCGCAGCACGTTGAGCGACGCCTGCACAAGCTGGTCGCGCCGCCTGAAGTGCGTGAGCTCGTGCAGCAGCGCGAAGCGGAGCTGCGCGGGCGTCTCGAGCATCGGGGCGGGGATGAGCAGCACGGCGCGGCCGAACAGCGCGATGCCCGGCGACATGGCTACGTCCACGATCCAGAGCCGAATCTCCCGCTTTACGCCGAGCGCGGCGCGGCATTCATCGCATAAGGTGTGCGCCCAATCCGGCGTCGCGACGCGAAGCGCCTTCATGCGGCGATAATGCCGCAGCGTTCCATATGCCATCCACGCGGCGAAGACGGCGATCCCGCCGAGCCAGAGCGCGAAGGCGGCTTCGTAAGGGTCGAACGGCTTTGCCGCGGCATTCTTTTGCGCCTGCGTTTGTGTTTGCGCCTGTTGCGCCGCGGGCTGCTGCGGCCCGGCGCTTTTCGCGCCGGTTTGCGGCTGTGCGGAGGGGTGCGGTCCGGCAGTGCCTCTTTCGGGCAGGCCGGGCTGCGCCTGGACCCCGGCCGCGGGAGCTTGCGGGAACAGGCTTTCCATATGGAAACCGCTCTCGACGGTCACGGGCAGCGCGAGGCGCAGGATCAGCAAGCCCCACACGAGGTAGTTCAGGCGCGGGGAGACGCGCTTCCGGAACAGCGCCCGGAAGAGCAGGATCGCGCCCGTGATCGCGGCGGAATAGAGGCTGATTTCGATCAGCGCGTCAATGATCGCCTTCATTCCGCGCCTCCTGTGCGAGCAACTCCTCGAGCATGGCGAGCAGTTCGCGCCGCTCGTCCGCGCCGAGGTTGCCCGCGCGCACCATGCTCGTCACCATCAGCTTGACCGAGCCCGCCTCGACTTTATCGAGCACGCTCTTGCTTTCGCGCTCCACGCATTCCTCGCGCGAGACGACGGGATAATAGAGCTTGTCGCGCCCGCGCTTATCGGAGGCGATGAAGCCCTTCTTCTCGAGGATCGCCATATACGCGGAAAAGGTCTTGTAGCTCCAGTTCGCGCGATCGTTGATTCCGGCGATCACCTCGGAGAGCGTCGCCGGGGATTTTTCCCACAGCGCGCGCATTACGATCCATTCGGCGGGGGTGAGGGTTTCTTTCATGCTTCACACTCCTAAGCGTATTGGTTAGGGCCTAATGGCTTAATCCTGTGCCTAGAAGTATAGGAATATTGGATTCCGCTGTCAACCCCGCCGAAAAAACGTTACAAATCATTCATGCGATATTCAATTGTCAAGGTTCTTCTCAGCGCCCGAGATCCCCGGCGATCGCGCCGCCGAGGGCGCTTGCCGCGCCTTCAATAGCTGCCCAGAATGTCGATGACGCTGCCGTCTATGGCGTTGATGGCGATCACGAGCGCGGGGCCGGTGAACAGGTCGGAGCTTACGTTCATGTAGGAGCGGTATTCCCGGCCGTTTTCCTTGAACGTGCAGCTTTGTATCGCAGCGCCGTAGAACAAATAGGCGGGCAGGTAGATCCCTTTCTTCTGGCCGGGCTTATCCTTCTGCTTGACGCGGATGAGGCCGAGCTGTATCCTGTCGACCGCGATGTCGAGGCGGATGTTTTCCTCGTAGTCGTTTTCCGCCTCGCTGCACCAGGGGCCGTAGGTCTGGAAGATGTTCGCCTCGAAGCGGCGCATCGCCTCCTCGAAGGGGATGATGTCCGCGTCGTCGCTGACAACCTCCGTGACCCTGCCGGGCTCGTTCCAGTTGATGTTCAGGATACCGCCGTCGCCCACGATGAACTCGATGCACTCCTGGTACCACGGTATGTCGTACTCGCCGTTCGAACTCGCGCCGTGGCGCGCGTGCACGCCTATGGGGGTGCCGTTGATCGTGGGCGTGAAGAACAGATAGTAGGCGTACAGGGACGCGGGGCCGTAATAATCGTCATAATGCCCCGTGCCGTGGTCGTCCGCAATGTAGATGTTCGTGAGCACGGCGTCGTCCCGCCCGCAGGCCTCGAGGAAGCCTTTGGCGAGGGCCACGGCGTCCGCCGCGGGCAGAGAGAGCTTGCCCTCGTATTCCGGCCCCGGCACGAAGTTCTCATCCACCTCGGGCACGCCGTCGAGCGTGAAGTTGGCGCTGACGTTCCAAAAGGAAACGGAGGAGGACTCCTCCACGCCGCCCCCCGTGCCCACAAACAGGTGCCCGCGGCCGTCCACGCCGCAATCCAGCCGCATGCTGCCGTCGCTCGCGACGATATAGGTGCCGTCGGTCGTCGTTGCGGGCGGGCGCTCCTCGGGCGCGGAGTCGTATTGCGCCTCCAGCTCGGCAACGTATTCCTCATATCGGCCGATGACCTCCGCCGCGTGCTCCTCATCGGATTCGCGCCATTTTTCGATTTCGAGCCGGTAATTCAATATGGTCGCCTCGATCTCGGGCTTGGTCATCACGTAATGGTTATCCAAAGGCTGCGCGTCCGGGAAGAGGTAACGCACCATGGCCTTCGCCATTTCCTGCGGGAAGCCCGCGGCTTCCATCATGGCGACAGGCATCCTGCCCGACGCGGGGAGCACCACGTCCGCGTCCACAACAAGGCTCAGCAGGCCGTTGTCGCTTTTGGCCTCGTAGGCATAATGACCGGGGAAGCTTCTGTCCCCGAGTTTTTTTCCGCTTCCGCCGGCGGTTTCGCCCGGGCCGCCGGTCGCGGCGGGCTTTTGGCTCTCGACGGCGTCGAGTATGTCCCCGCCCTTGTTGACGACGACTTCCTCCTCCGGCGTGGGCTGGCAGGCGGTCGTAAAACACGTGAGCGCGAGCACGAGCGCGAGCGCCGCCGCGGCGAGGCGGACCTGCTTCGACCGGGAGAATCCACAAATTTCCATACGCACCTCCTTGCCCCCATTATCACGCGCCCGGCCGGGAAATTGGGAAAATAAACTGTGAATTCAAACGCGCGTGATTGCCGGAAAAAATTTTCCTTCCGGCCGGGCGCGCGCAATGATCCGTCAATACCCGAGGTCTTTGTCTATGACGCTGCCGTCTATGGCGTTGATGGTGATCGAGCCGTAGTTCTGCGGGAAGCCGGAAACCAGGCAGGCCGGGTTGCCGTTCGCGTCGACGTCGCCGGGCGAAGAACCGTTGCCGCCCTTGCCGTACTTGGTGTAATACGCTTCGGTATGCGCGACCTCGCTATAAAAGTTCCACACCGGCAGGTAATAGTAACCGTCGCCGTTGCGTTTGGCAACGCGCATGAGCCCGAGCTCCGCGCGCGTGACGGTGACGGTCGCGCCCGGGTCGTACTCGGCGGTGTAGCGCTGATAAACGGCGACCTGCTCGATTGCCTTCGCGGCGATCTCGTCGAAGGGCAGCACGGCGACGTTCTCGTTTTCAATCGAAGTCACCCGCATGGGATTTTCCCAAAGAAATTGCAGAAGCCCTTCGTCGTCCAGCACGATGACCATCTTTTCATACCGCACGGGATACTGCACGTCGCTTTCCATGTCGCTTCCCACGTCCTCGCAGGTGTACATGGTTCCCACGCCGTTGACCTCGCGCATGAACACGCACGCCCAGCCCCAGTTCCGGTCGGTATTATCCCGGGATTCCGCCGCCGGGGCGATGAAGCAGAGCTTCAGTTCGTCCGTGAGTTGGGAAGCGATGGCCATCGCCTGCCCGGCGGCCTGCTCTGCCGTGAGGGATACGTTCCAGGGCTTGTCGCGATATACCCCGGCGAAATAGGCCATGTAATTCTTGCCGATGCCCGCGCTGATGCCAGTGATCCGGCCGCGCGGCCAATCCCCGCAGGCGAAACGGTAGGTATTCTCCCCGATCTGCGTGCGGATGGATACGCCGTTGTAGCCTGCGCCGTCCTGTGGAATCCAGCGCACGGTTGTATCCCGTGCCTCGAGCTCGGATGCGTAAGGCGCGCTCCCGTACAGCTCCTCGTAATACCTGATGCTTTCCTCGGCTTTGCTTTTGAAACTCTCGTAATAGGCGTCGTTCGGGTCGAGCGAGGCGAGGAACGCGCGCTCTGCGATGATCCGCTCCTCCGCCCATTCCTTCGTGAAGGTGTTCCCGTCGTACCATGTGAGCTCGTTCCCAAACAGAACTTCCATCACCCTGTCGATGTCCTGCTGCGTGAATTCGCGAAGCTCCGCGTTCGCGACGGGGAGGGCGAGGGCGTTGGGCACCGTAACGGCGGCGTCGGCGGTGAGGTTGAGCCTGCCGTCCGCGCTCTGCCCCTCGTAGGTCCAGCGCTCCGGCGCGCCGAGTATGGCGCGAAGCTGCGCCGTCACGTCCTCCGCGGGTACGACGGGCCCGGTTGTTCCGGAAAGCGTGGCCTGCGGCGTGTTTTTGACGGCCTCCGGGAGCGTGTCGTCCCCCTTGTTGACGACGATCTCCTGTTCCGGCGTGGGCTGGCAGGCGGTCGTGAAGCAGGAGAAGACGAGCAGCAGCGCGACGAAAAGCGCCGCGAACCGGGCGGCGGCCCCGCTTTTGGCCGGGGCGAACACGCCCCGGATGCGCCGCGCAGCGTCGCGCTCCGCAGCGACGAGCGCCATGCCGAGCACATAGCTTTCCCGGCGGCTGCTCGAAAACAGGCTCAGCAGCGTCAGCGCGTATTCGCGCTTTCCCGCGCCGCCGAGCGCGCGGGCGACCGCGCCGTCGCAGGCGGCTTCCATGTCGCGCAGCATGCTCCGTCCGGTCAGCCACACGGCGGGGTTGAACCAATAGATCGCCTCTAGCGCGCGCAGCAGCAGGCACGCGAGGTGGTCGCGCCGCCTGAAGTGCGTGAGCTCGTGCAGCAGCGCGAAGCGGAGCTGTTCGTCGGAAAAGCGGCCGGGCAGGTCCGCGGGGAGGATCACGCGCGGGCGAAGGCCCACCGTCAGCGCGGGGGAGGAGGCGCTCGCGAGCAGGCGGATCTCCGGAACGCGGCGGATGCGAAGCCGCGCCGCGCACGAAGCGTAGATTCCTTGCGTCCGCCCGTCGGGCAGAAGGCCGTTTTTTCGGATCGCGCGCCTGAGCCGGATGCCGGTGAGCGCGAGTTTGGCCGTCAGCACAGCCGCGCCGAGCAGCCAGAGCGCCGCGAGCGCGTCCGCCCATGTCGGCGCGAAGGCCGGCGCGGCGGCGGGCGCCGCGTTTTGCGCGTCCCGCGCCGGGGCGGAGGGCGCGGCGGGGGAGTATACGCCGTCGTTCGGTATGACCTCCGGCTCCCGGTAGAAGATTTCCCGCTCGGCCAGCGCCGTGGAAAGCTCGGTTGGGGAGACTGCCTCCGCCTGTCCCTGCGGCAGCGTGAACGGATGCAAGCCGCTCTCGACGCTCGCGGGCAGGCACAGCCGCGCGAGCACGAGCAGCCACAGCGCGACGCGAAGCGCGGGAGAAAGCCTCGCCTTCATAACGCGCGCGAAAGCGAACACCGCGAGGTAGAGTATGGCCGAATAAACCGAAACCTCGGCGAGAACGCAAAGGAGCTTCACGCCCGCTCACCGTCCTTTTCACAAAGCGCGTCTATGATCTCGCGCACGCGCGCCTGCCCTTCGGGGGAGAGGCCCGTCTTTTTCATCATGCACAGCATAAGCTTCTCCGCGTCGTTGCCGCCGAGCTTGCGCAGTATGCTCTCCCCTTCGGATTCGATGCACTCCTCCCGGCTCACGGCGGGGTAATAGAACTTCATGCGCCCGCGCGTGCGAAAGGCGACGAGGCCCTTGTCCGCGAGTATTTTCATGTAGGAAGCGTAGGTCGTGTAGCTCCAGTCCACGCGCGCGCCTATGGACTCGATGATTTCGCCGAGCACCTGCGGCTCCCGGTCCCAGAGCGCATCCATGACGATCCATTCCGGCGTGGTCAGCGCGTTTTTTTGCTTTGACATGGCGGCCTCCCAAATATTACTAAAGTTATAGTAATATTACTGGGAATCCCTGTCAAGCTTCGGATTCTGAATTATTTATGAACGATCGCGGTTTCGATTGAGACGCGGCAAGGGAAGGGATGCAACGCAGGGGCGGATATCATCCGCCCTCTGGTGCCGTCCGCGCCGTTTCACATTCTCGAGCCGTCTATGGCGTTGAGCGTGACGGCGGGGAAATCCATGTAATACGCCTCCTGTCCGGGCGACTTGTAGGTGCAGTATACGTTCCACATGGGGACCAGCATCTGTCCGGCGGGGTCGTCCTTGGTGACGGTGCGGCCGTAGCCCAGCTCGATCTTTTCAATGACGATCTCGAGCGCGCCCTCCATGTTCCGCTCGTCCCAGTAGGCGCTCTCGAGCAAAATCTGCTGGACGACGCGTTCTTTGATGGTTTCAATGTCAAGGAGCGCGACGTTCGCGTTGAGCCGCTCGCCCACCGAGAAGTAGCCGTTGACGGAGAGTTCGTGCAGCCCCGTGTCGTTGACGGCCACGGTGATCTCCTCGTCCTGATAATAATAGGCCGTCTCGTACGGGTCGGTTTCGAGGCGGAACACCTCGCTGAACACCGGAATGCCGTCTATAACCGGCTCGAGCGTGAGCAGCCACGCGTAGTTGTTCTCGGCCCGCCCGTCGGAGGAGTCGGTATCGCTCAGGCCGTATGCGCGGCAATCGACCACGCGAAGCGCGTGCGGGAAGCCTGTTTTCGAGAGCGCCTCCAGCGCCCACGCCTCGGCCTCTTCCCGCGTCATGTCGAGGACCTTCGGCAATTCGGGGAACGGCGGGGGATCGCTGTGCGTATCGGAAGAATACCACTCGTTCAATTCCTGCCGGGTCACGTCATAAGCGATCGGCTTGTAATACTGCGGCCCCAGCATGAATATGAAATGGCCCGGCCGATCCCGGCCCGCCGTGCCGTCGTTGCCGTTGTAGAGCGCGAAAACGCGCCTGCCGTATTCGCCGATCTGCGGAATTGAATCGAAACCGTAATCGCCGTATTCGTTCATGACGCGGAACGCGTCGGGCTCGACGGTTGCGTCCGGCACGCTCTCGGGTGCGGTTTTCATCAGTTCGCCGTAACGCTCGATGTCCTCTTTGGCGTACTTGATTTCATCCTCGAGCTGCTCCTCGAGCGTGTTGCCGTCGGCGATGACACTAAGCGCGTCCGTGCCCTTCTCCTGAAGCTCCGCGAGGCGCCGGCAGGCTTCGAGATAATATTCCTCCGCCTCGGCGCGCGTCATCTCCTTTTGGGCGTTGACGAGTTCGCAGCCGCCGAGCAGCTGCCGGTGCACGGCGTCCACGAATTCCTGCGCGAAGTCCGCGCACGGGTCGATGCGGTAGACCGGGAACGCCGCGACGTTGGGCGTCACGACCAAAGCGTCCGCAACGATCTTGATGCTGCCCTTGGCGTTTTCGAATTCCCCGGTCCAGCGGACCGGTTCGGGCGTGACCTCGGGCGCGGCCGTGGTCGCAAGCGGCGCGGCGGTGCCCGATATGGCATTGCCCGCCGCGTCGTCCCCCTTGTTGACGACGATCTCCGCCTCCGGCGTGGGCTGGCAGGCGGCCGCGAAGCACGTCAGCGCGAGCACGAGCGCGAGCGCGGCTGCGGGGAAAGCGTGTTTCGATCGAGAGCAGGAAGAAGTTTCCATACGCACCTCCTTGCCCCATTATCGCGCGCTCCGCCGGGAAATTGGGAAAATAAACTGTGAATTTAACCGAGTGCCATTCCTTCGGCCCTGCCGTTCACGCGTTGCGCCGTTGCGGTTCAGCGACCGATCGCCGCTTCCTCTTGCCCGCGCTCCTGCGGCTGCCGCGTTATCTTCTTTTTTACGGCGTTGAAGCAGAGCATCTGCACGAGCATGGTGATGAGCCACGACACGGGGTAGGAAATATAGATCGAGGCCGTGGTCTGGAAGATCCGGAACACCGTCGCGAGCCAGAGTATGCGCAGCACGCACGCGCCGAAAATGCTCACGAGCATGGGCGTGACCGAACGCCCCATGCCGCGCAGCCCGCCCGTATAGACCTCCATGAAGCCGCAGATGAAGTACGTCGGTGCGATGATGAGCAGCCGGACGCTCCCGTAGGAAATGACCTCGGGGTCGGCGTTGTAGAGCGACAGCAGGCCGGTGCGCAGGAGTATGAGCACGGCGCCCGTCAGCGCGCCGACGGCGAACACGAGCGCGTTGCAGTAGCGCACGGAAGCGCCGATGCGCTCGTACCTGCGCGCGCCGACGTTCTGGCTCACGAAGGTCAGCGCGGACTGCGACACGCTGTTCATCGAAATATAGATGAAGTTCTCGAGGTTCGCCGCGGCGGAGTTCCCCGCCATGGCGATGGAGCCGAACGAGTTGATCGAGGATTGTATGAGCACGTTGGAAACCGAGAAAAGCGAGCTTTGCACCCCCGCGGGCAGGCCGATGTGCATCATCTCGCCGAGCTTGCCCCAGTCGAGGGCGAGCTTTTTCAGCTCGAGCCTGCACGGGCCGGGCGTGCGCATAAGGCAGTTGACGACGAGCGCGGCCGAGAGCGCCTGGGAAACGACCGTGGCGAGCGCGACGCCCGCGACGCCCATGTGGAAGCGGATCACGAGCAGCAGATTGAGCGCGATGTGAACCACGCTCGCGATGATGAGGAAATACAGCGGCCGCTTCGTGTCGCCCACGGCGCGCAGCACCGACGCGCCGAAGTTGTAGAGCATGAGCATAGGCAGGCCGATAAAATAGATGCGCATGTAAAGCGCCGCCTGGTCGATGACGTCCGCGGGGGAGCCCATCCACACGAGGAAGGCGCGGCTCATGAAGAAGCCGAACGCGCCGAGCGCCGCGCCGCCGACAAGGGCGACGAGTATGGCCGTGTGCACGGTTTTGCCGACCGCGTCGTATTCCCGCGCGCCGAAATGCTGCGCGACCGCGACGCTCACGCCCACGGATATGCCCAGGAACAGCGCGACGATCAGGTTGATCAGCGATCCCGTCGAACCGACGGCCGCGAGCGCCTCGCTGCCCGCGAATTTCCCCGCGACGATCATGTCGGCCGCGCTGTATAGAAACTGAAGCAGACCCATGAGCACGACGGGAAGGGAAAAGCGCACGATTTTGCTCAGCAGGGGCCCCTGCGTCATATCCATCTCGTAGTTTCTTGCCATAACCCTCCGCGGCCGCCCGCGCGCCCTCTCGGGCGCTTCATGCCGGGCGGTTGTCCGCCGTTCGCGCCGGAGGCGCGGCGGATATATTCTATCATATTCCGGAAAAATTGCTATCGGGATTTATTGCATTATGATATAATCCGGCGCGGAGGCGGTCATGGCGAATTCGGGCATCATCAGCGTGGATGTGCATGGAAAAAACCGGGCGCAGGCGCGCGCCGCGGTGACGGCGGCGCTTCGCAAGTGCGACGGCTCGGTTTACCGCATCCGCGTCGTGCACGGCTTCAACATGGGCACGGAGCTTCGGGATATGATCCGCGCGGAATTCGCCAAAGCGCCGCGCGTGATCCGGGTCGAGGCCGGGCTCAACCCCGGGGTGACGGAGCTGGTTATTCGCGAATATTGAAGGGGAATCGCGCGAAACGCGCCCCTTTTTGCGCAACTCGACCGCAGGTCGGGTGCTTTCTTTATAGAAAAGGGGTATGATCGGGGCGGAGGTGAACGGGATGGATAACCAAAAAACGGGCGCGCTGATCCGCGGATTGCGAAAGGAAAGGGGTTTGACCCAGAAGGAGCTCGCCGCAAAGCTCCACATTACGGACAAAGCCGTTTCCAAATGGGAACGCGGGCTGTGCGCGCCGGATCTTGCCCTGCTCGAGCCGCTCGCGGAGGCGCTCGGCGCGAGCGTCGTCGAACTCATCCGGGGCGTTCGCCTCGCGCGGGAGGCGCGTTTGCCCGAAACGGAAGAGGATGTGAAGAACGTGATCGACTGCGGCAAAAGCGAGCTTGCGCGCAAAACGCGCGGGTTTCGCAGGCGCGCCGCGCTCGCCGCCGCCTGCTGCGCTCTGGCGCTGCTGGCCATCGCGCTCGCGCTGTGGCGGCGCGGCGCGTTCTCCGTGCTGGAGCGCGGCGTTTCCCCCGATGGAAAAACGGAGATCATCGTGTATGCGGGAGATGTGTTTTCGCACGAGTACGGCTTTGCCGTGAGCGTGCGCACGCGCGATCTTGAAACGGGCGTACGGAGCTATTCGACCTACGCCAACAGCGCATACCGCGGCCTGTGGTGGTCCCCCACGGGTAAGAAATGCGTGATCGCCCTCGACTGCGGCGGGGAAACGCAGCTGATGCTTCGCCATCTCGATTGGTACAGCGAAACCCGCCTCAACGCGAATCTTCCCCACGGCAGCCAAAAAAACGAACAGGGCGCGTTCGGCATACCGTACGATGAAGAAACCGCGCTCGTGCCCATCTCCTATGAGATGCTGCAATGGAGCAGCGACGGCGCGGCCATTTTGATCTTCTATGCGTATACGGATGCGCATGGCGCGGTTCATTCAGGCTATTTCTGGTATTTCTGGGAGAACGGCGGCGTTTGTTCCGTGCTGGAGCTTGCCCCCGGCGCATAGGGGCGGGGTATGCGCAAAGCGCGCGGGGCGTTTGGCATATGCCGACGCCTTTTTCTGTGCTATAATAATATGGAAATCAGCCGTGGAGGTATCCGATGGGCAGAATGAAGCTTCTCGAAAAAGTTTCCAACGCGAGCGCCGGCCAGGTGGAGGGCCTTTGCATCATCAAGAGCGCCGTCATCAAAAGCAACGTCAAAGGCGCGCCGTATCTCGACCTCGTGCTCGCGGACGCGGGCGGCGAGTGCGCGGCGAAGCTTTGGGATTATTCCATAGAGCAGCACGGCGCTTACGAGGCGGACACGGTGGTAAAGGTGCGCGCGACCATCAACATCTGGAAGGACGAGGAGCAGCTCAAGATAGACCGCATCCGAAACCTCAGGCCCGAGGAGCTCGCCGCCGCGGACATGGCCGAGCTCGTGCCCTGCGCGCCCATGCGCGGGGAGGAAATGTACGACAAGCTCTACGAGTGCGCCTCCGCCTTTGGGGACGACGATCTGCGCGCGCTCACGCAATACATCCTGCGCGAGAACAGGGATGCGCTCATCCGCTTCCCCGCGGCGCTCAAGCTGCACCACGCGGTGCGCGGCGGCCTTCTCTACCACACTTTGACCATGCTTGAGGTCGCAAAGCGCCTCTGCGGCGTCTATAAGGAACTGTACCCCTCGCTCTCGAGCGAGCTCGTCTACGCGGGCGTCATACTGCACGACGTCGCCAAGACCCGGGAGCTGGTCGTGGGCAGCCTCGGCCTCGCGTGCGCGTACAGCGCCGAAGGGCAGCTGCTCGGCCACATCAACATAGGCGCTTCCATGGTGGAGCGCGCCGCGGCGGAGCTGATGACCGCGCCCGAAGTCGCCATGCTCGTGCAGCACATGCTCCTCTCGCACCACGGCGTGCCGGAGTTCGGCTCGCCCCGGCCGCCGATGTTCCCGGAAGCGGAGCTCGTCAGCCAGATCGACCTCATAGATTCGCGCATGTACGAGATGTTCGACGCGCTCACGGGCGTCGCGGTCGGCGGCTTCTCGGAGCGGCAGTGGGCGCTCGACAACAGGCAATTGTATAAGCACGGGCGCGAGTGAAGGCGTTATGCCGACGCTTGCCGACATCACAACGCTGATCCCCGTCGCCGTGTTCGTTCTCGCGGCGCTCGTCGCGGCGCTCGTACTCGCGCGCCGCGGCGCGCAAAGCAAGGCCGATCGGCGCATACTCGCGGATTACGGGCGCGTCCCGGAGGTCCGGCGCGACGATCTATCCCATCTCAAGCCTTATCATGAAGCTTTTGCCGAGGCGCACCCGAACGCGAGGCGGCTCGACGGCACGACGTGGAACGACCTGGGCATGGACGAAGTCTTTCTCAGGCTCAACGTCTGCTCCTCTTCCGTGGGGGAGGAATACCTCTGCCACATGCTGCACGAGCTCAGGGAAAACCGTGGGGACTTGGATGGTTTTGAACGTCTGGTCCGCTGGCTGGATGCGCATGAGCCGGAGCGGCTGCGGCTTACGAAGCTGCTTGGCGCCGTGGGCAAACGCAGGCACAACGGCCTGAGCGCCTATCTTTTCCATGCCGGGGCGAAGCGGCTCAAGCACCCGTGGCTCTATGCCGCGCTGGCCGCGCTGCCGCTGTCGGGCCTCGCGCTCGTCCCGCTGCTCCCCGGCGCGGGCATTTCCCTGACGCTCGTTTCGGTCTTCGTGAACATACTCGTATACTACCGCAGCCGCCTCGCGCTCGAGAAGGAATTCGATGCCATGCGCTATTTCTCGGCACTCGTCTACGGCGCGAAGGCGATCGACGGGCGTCTCGGGGAGGAACTGCGCGCGCTCGGCATCGATCTGAAAGCTCCCCTCAAGCCGTTCGTGAAAACGCACGGGCTGGTGCCGGGAAACGTCCGGAACGGCATGGCGGAGCTGGAGTCGCTCGTCATCATCGCGAAATCGGTCTTTCTCGTAGACCTGATGCTGTACAACCATACGGTCGGGCTGATGCTGCGACACGCCCGCGCGCTCAACGCCCTCTTTGAAACCGTGGGCAAGCTGGACGCGGCGCTCTCTGTCGCGTCCTTCCGAAGGAGCCTGCCGCGCTTTTGTGAGCCGGAATTCCGGGAGGGCGGCGGCATCGGGTTTTCCGGCATGTATCATCCTCTGCTCGCGAATCCCGTGCCGAACTCCGCCCGCATCGGCAACGACAGCATCGTCACGGGCTCCAACGCCTCGGGGAAATCCACGTTCATCAAGGCCGTGGCCGTAAACTGCATACTCGCGCAGACGATAGGCACATGCTGCGCCGAAAGCTTCTCGCTGGACTTCTTTTATGTTGCGACGTCCATGGCGCTGCGGGACGACATACTCGCGGGCGAGAGCTATTTCGTCGCGGAGGTCAAATCGCTCAGGCGCATACTCGAATACTGCCGCGCGCAACGCTGCGCCGTCTTCGTCGACGAGATCCTGCGCGGCACGAACACGCCCGAGCGCATCGCCTCGTCCGTGGCCGTGCTCCGGACGCTGCATGAAACGGGGAGCCTCTGCCTCGTCGCCTCGCACGACGTCGAACTGACCTCCATACTCGCGGGCGTTTACGACAACTACCATTTCAGCGAAAAGTTCGAAGGCGGCGAAATCACCTTCGATTACCTCCTTAAAGAAGGCCCTTCTCGCAGCGCGAACGCCATACGGCTGCTCGAATCGCTGGGGTTCGAGCAGCGCATCGTCGAGGAAGCCCGGGCGTTTCTCGAAACCGCGGAACATAAAATGTAGGGGCGGATATGAT
This sequence comes from Firmicutes bacterium ADurb.Bin248, assembly GCA_002069725.1. Classification (GTDB taxonomy): domain Bacteria; phylum Bacillota; class Clostridia; order Christensenellales; family CAG-138; genus Phil1. The sequence continues at coordinate 29,624 of MWBW01000026.1, forward strand.
CCGCCCGCGTTTGACAAACGCATCGGGGACGGCCTTCCGGCCGCCCCCTTCGCATCGTATCTTCCATTTCCCTTACGGGATCGGTATGGGTATTTCCGCCAGCGGCACCGTTTTCGTCGTGCCGGTCAGGCCGACACTGCTGCTCGCGGGGAATTCATAAACCTCGCCGCCTATGAGGTCCGCGCCGTTGAGCTCCGTGTAACAGGTATGGCTCAGGCGCAGAACGACCGTGCCTATGGCGTCGTAATCCTGCGGGAAGATGGGCAGCACGTAGGTGAGTTCGCCTATGATTCCGCTGTCCGGCATCTGCGCTTCGGCGACGCGCTCGCCGTTGACGTAGAGCTCGCCCGCGACGCCCGGCGCGTCGATTTTACCGTATCTGTTGAACGCCGTCGGGCGAAGCAGGGCATACGTCATATCCTGCGTCCAGCCCTCGGGCACCTCCGTCGGTGTGATGTGCACGTAGATGCCGGTGGCGTGATACGAAGTTTCCACGCCGAGCGTCACGCCATCGAGCGAAATCCGCCGCGTGTCGATCGTCCAGCTCTTTTCGGCGCCGTCCCCGGCGTCCAGATGGTCCATGGTGAGGTCGATTTCGCCCGAGAGCGCCGTTGCGGACGCATCCGGCGCGCCGGACGCGGCGTTGCCGGGCGTCGCGTCGAAGGTGAAGGTGTGCGTGAGCCGCGCGACTGCCGCGCCATGGATCATCGCGTCCCCCTCGGCGATGCGGATGACCTGCGTGACGGTGATGATCCCATCGGGCAGGAGCTGTTCGTCCGGGTCCCCTGTAACCTGTGCGAAGAAAACGCCGTGATCCGCGCCGTCCGCGACGGGCGGCAGGCCGTGAGCGCCGATATAGAGCGGGTAGACGGTCGGATCGCCTTCCACGGTATAAGTGGAAGCCCCCTCGACGGCCAGCATATCGATTTTAACGCTGCGCATGGCCTCCATGCCCGCTTCGTCCGCGTACATGTACGTGTTCCAGATCAGCGTGTGCCCGTCGTAGAGCACCTCGGCGACGCGGGGCTCGATGTTGCGAAGGAAAGCCCAATCCTCCTCGGAGAACGGCGCGAGGCCCATCTGCGCGCGGTAACCGGCCCATGTATCGGCGTCCTCCCACTCGTTGAGCAGAGAGATCGAGTAGCCCACGTCCCTGCACGCGGCGTTCGCGATGGCCTCCTCGACGGCCGGCGCGGGGGAGCGCGTTTCGGGATTCTCGAGCATATATCGGCTCGCCCTGAACTCGAAGCCGAGGAATTCGGCGAGCGCCCGCGCCGCCTGCGGGAAGCAGACGCACGCGAGGATGAGCGCCGCGAGGCACGCGGCGGCGGGCACGAGCAGGCGGGCGACGGTCCGGCGGCGAAGCCTTCTTGGCGCGGCGGCCCGTTCCGTTTCGCGGCGGATGCGCCGTACTGCGGCCCTGTCGAGCGGCAGGGAATCGATCCCCGAAAGCAGCGCGTCCGTTTGCTCCGCGCTCAGGGTATGGAACGAAAAATCAAGCTCATTCGGCATGGTGATACCCCCCTTGGTCTGAATTCTTTAATTTGATGAGCGCGCGCCGCAGGCGCTGGTCGATCGTGTTCTCCTTCATGCCGGTCATGCGCGCGATTTCCTTGGTGCGCATACCGAAATAATACCGGCAGATCAATATCGTGCTGTCCGGCTCGCCGAGCGCGCGCACGCTTTGGATCAATGCGTCGCTTTCCATGCGCGCGAGCGCCATATTATCGGTCTGCTCGGGCGCGGGCATCCGTTCGTCGAGCGCGACGGCCTCGGCCCTGCGGCGCTTTTTGAGCCGGTCGACGGCCATGTTGCGCGCGCTCGCGCACAGGTATGCCTTGACGGAGCCTTTGTCGAAGTCAAGCTCGCCGCGCCGCGCGTAGACGGAGAAAAACGCGTCGCTGGCGCACTCCTCGATTTCCTCGCGCGCGTCCCGCCCGAGCACCGCGGCGGCCGCGTGGTAGACAAGACCCGTGTACGCGGCAAGCATTTTTTCAAGCGCTTGTTCCGGGGCGCTTTGCAGCATCCGGGCGATTGCGTCCATGCCTGAACCTCCTCGTTTATTTCTGAGAGCTCTCGCCGTATATATCCGTTATGCCGGGCAGAATCTGACGTCCGGGGCGCAAAAGGCCGGGATATTTTTGCGTCGGCGCCTGTTTGGGATGAAAAACGTAAGAGGACGGCCGTCGGCCGTCCCTTCGCAATCCCGCCCGATGGCCGGAGCGGTTGCTTATTTCTCCCCGCCCTGCCTGAGTATGTCGTAGAGCATGAGGAACTTGAGCGTGTTGGAAGCGCCGGCTATGGCGAGCTCGTAGTAATTGTCCGTCGTGGCGAAGACGATGGCCCGCCTGCCGTGCATGGCCATGTCGGAGATGGAGGCGAGGGGGATGGAGGTATTGCCGCAGGTGATGCGCTCGGTGTTCATTTCGAGCGCGCCGGAATCGACGGGCGTTTCCTCGTGCCGGGAAACGCTCATGAGGGCCGCCTCGTCGGCCGTGAAGCGCGCCTGTCCGCTCGCGGCGGCCTTTTCGACCTCCGCCTTCTGCCACGCGGCGAGCTGCTTGACGGTCGTGAACGGCAGCCCCTCGAGATAGCCGTACTCGGTGTAACGGAATGTAAGGCCGCATTTGTCGCAGGAAACCTGATCCCCGCCCGAGCGGAGCGAGTCGAGCGCGCCGCAACGCGGGCACAGGAACATCAGGTGCTCCATCTTCTCGGCGAGGTTTTTACCGCGATAAGGCGCGGGGCTTTTGAGCTGGCGCTCGTAGGCGTCCTCGTGGAGGTCGCGCGCGATGGCCGCGTTGATCTCCTCCACGCTCATGCCGGCGAGCTGTTCCTTGGTGTATACGTTGACCGGCGCGCCGTAGAACCTGCCGCGGCGGGTGTTCTTCTCGCTCCAGTTGGGGCTCACGAAGTAGCCGCCCTCGAAGCGGAACGTGACCAGGGCGCAGCGCGCGCTCTTGACCATCTTGCCCGTGGAGGGGAGTATGGGATTCGTCACGCCGTCCCACGAGCGGTTGCCTTCCGCGAAGATGCACACGTTCCTGCCCGCGCGGATGCAGCGAAGCACCTCCATCACGGTCGAGGCGGCGGTGCTGCCCTTGTAGCGCGCGATGGGCGCGAAGGCATAGCGCAGGAACTTTCCGGCCCGTTTCCAGCGAAGGATGTGCTCGCTCGCCACGAAATACATCTGCCTGGGGAAGCTGAGCCCCACGAGCAGCATGTCGTAGTCCGTGTTGTGGTTTGAAAGTACGATATAAGGCCCGGGTAAATTCCTGGCGACCTTGAAGCGGTATCCGAACTTGAGCTTGAGAAAGATCAGCACGGGCAGATAAAAGAATTTATAGAAGAACAGATGCCTTTTTTTCATGAGCCACTCCCGTTTGGATGCGTTGGGTTCACTTCTTTTTATACTATAACGTGAAAGGCCGCGCGTCAAGCGCGGCCGGCTTTTTGAAAAAGGGCGCAAATGTGAAACCTTGCTTTACTTGCCCGTGCGCCTGCGGTGCGAGCCCGCCTGGCGGAGGTATCCGCCGCGCTGGCTTTTTACGTCGCTCACCGTGATGACGGCACCCTGCTCCACGCTCTGTATGATGCCGATGGCCTCGTGGGAGAGCTTCCTTCTGAGCGTGCACATGATGAGATAGCGGTCCGTGCCGTCCATGCCGCGCGTGACAAGCTGCGTCACGCCGAAGCCGCTCTTGCGAAGCTCCGCGCAGATGCCGTCGCTCTTCTCGCGGCTCATGACGACCGCCTGTATCGAGCACAGGCCGAAGGCGAGCTTCTCCTCGAGCCAGCTTCCCATAAAGTTGCCCAGGGCGAACGCGAACGCGTAGGTGAACATTTTGATCGGATCGCTCTGGTAGTTCGCCAGCACGCCCGCCGCGACGATGAGCCAGAGCGTAACCTCGATGAGCGCGATGCACGCGCCCACGATGCGCTCTCCGCGGTTGATGAGCACGATGCGCAGCGTGCCCAGCGTCACCTCGAGTATTTTGCCGAAGAATATACACAGATAAACCAGCAGCGACGCGCCCGTGAAAAACGCGCCGATCACCTCAAAGAAATGGGTCAATGCGAACACCTCCATGTGATAACGCATAAAATAAACCGTCCGATGGGACGGCACAATCCATTATACATAAATTACCGGCAAAAGCAAAGCCGGCGCTGTGAATTTTCCGTTACAAACGGGCGTTATTGCCATCTTTTCAAGCGGTTTTTCACGAAAGGGAGCCGTGTTCATCGAATTTTCAAACACGCGCGCGAATCGGTGTGATATAATCCATCAAAGACGTCAATAATCGCAATGGAATGTTGGAAGCCATGAAAGAGCGCATCGCAAAACTGATTTCCCGGATTTCGGCCGCGGCCGCGAGGCGGCGCGCGCGCGTCCAGCGCCTGCGCGCGGCTTTCCGGCGCGCGGGCGGCTATCCCGCGCTGGCCCGCCGCTTCAAAACCTCGCTGCGGGCGCGCTCGCCCCACGCCATAGGCGCGCTCGCGGGCGTCGGCGCGCTCGTCGTGCTCGTCGCGCTGCTCGCCGCCTTCTCCGGCGGCGGGAGCGAAGCCTTGGCCGCCGAAAGGGAGAGGGACGCGCTTTCGACCGCGCTCATAGACATCGCCCTGGAAATTACGCCTTCCCCCTCGCCTACGCCGCGTCCCCCCGCTACGCCCGTTCTCACGCCCACGCCGGTGTTCTTCGGCAAGGGTATGACGGGCGAGCGCGTCATGGCGATCCAGGAGCGGCTCATGGAGCTCGGCTATATGGATTACGACGAGCCCACGGAATACTTCGGCAGCATAACCAAGCAATCGGTGGAGAAATTCCAGCGCAGGCACGGCCTGACCATCAACGGCGAGGTCGACGAGCTAACCTACGACAGGCTCATGCGCGAGGACGCGCTGCCCTACATGGTGAGCGTCGGCGACGAGGGCATAGACGTCGAGGAGCTTCAGAAGCGCCTCGTCGAGCTCGATTACATGACCAAGGCGACCGGCTACTTCGGCGAGGAAACGAAAGCCGCCGTCGAGGAGTTCCAGAGCCGCAACGACCTCGACGTGGACGGCATGATCGGCACATTGACGCGCGAGGCGCTTTACAGCGAGGAGGCCATACCGCACTCCCTCTCCTACGGCGAAACGGGCGAGCAGGTGCTCGCCTACCAGAAACGCCTGTTCAACCTGGGCTATCTCACGACGGAACCGGACGGCACCTTCGGCCGCGATACCGTGGCTGCGGTCAAGCTATTCCAGGAGCTCAACGGCCTCATCGCGGACGGGCACATCGGCCCCATGACCCGCGAGACGCTCATGTCGAGCGACGCGCAGGCCAACGCGCTGACCATAGGCATGAGCGGGGAAACGATCAAGAGCGTGCAGAAGAAGCTCAAGTCGCTTGGCTACCTCTCGAGCGCGGACGGATACTTCGGCTCGGGCACGGAGGCCGCGGTGCGCGCCTTCCAGAAGAACAACGGCCTTTCCGTGGACGGCAAGGTCGGCCGCAAGACCATGGCCAAGCTGCTCGCGGGCGACGCGGTCAAGGCCTCCCCCGGGCAGCCCGCCGCGACCTCCGGCGGCGGATCGAGTTCGACGCCGAGCCCGGATAACAACGGCGGCGCGACGGCGGACCGGTTTGTGGAGATCGCGCTCTCGAAGCTCGGCCGCCCGTACAGGACGGGCGCGAAAGGGCCGGATTCGTTCGACTGCTCGGGCTTCGTGTACTGGTGCCTCAACCAGGCGGGCGTCAGGCAGAGCTATATGACGAGCAAAACCTGGCGCAGCGTCACCAAGTACCGGCGCATCGACGACATCGACGATTGCAAGAAGGGCGACGTGCTGGTGTTCCGCATGTCCTCCTCGAAGGGCCATGTCGGCATTGTGATCAACGGCACGGAGATGGTGGACGCCTCCTCCGGCAACGGCGAAGTCGTGCGCCGCAGCTACAAGACCGATTACTGGCGCAAGTATTTCTACTGCGCGTACAGAATATTCTAAGTCAAAAAAAGCGGCGCCCGCCGCTTTTTTTGAGCGGTTCGGCAAGCGCCTGCGCCTGCGGCGCGGCCGGCGCTTATTGCGAGGAAAACCTTGCGCGGCAAGGCTTTTCGCTCGCGCCGTACACGCCGCCGCCCGCGAATCCAGTCTCCGGGGACCGCGGCCTCCGGCGCCCCTCCAAGAGTTTGGGCATCCCTCCGGGCGGCTCCGCCGCCCTCTTTTTTTCGCGCGAAATAAGCAGACTGCGTTCTAGAATTACATCCGACTTTTTCATTGACAAGGCCGTTTCCGGATACTATACTGAATTTGCAAACACATCGGGAGGCATATCGCATGAGCAACGGTTTTTTTCGCGTACCGCAGCCGTATAACGAGCCTGTGAAGGCGTATCTGCCCGGCAGTCCGGAGCGCGCGGCGCTCAAGGCGGAACTCGCGCGCCAGTCCGGCGAGGTCGTCGACATCCCGCTGATCATCGGCGGCAAGGAGATTTGGACCGAGCGGCGTTACGACGTCGTCATGCCGCACGAGCGCGCGCATGTGATCGCGCGCTGCTGCGTGGCGGGCGAGGCGGAGCTTCGCATGGCGGCGGAAGCGGCCTGCCGCGCCGCGAAAACTTGGGGCGCAATGCCCTTCGAGCAGAGGGCGGCGGTGTTCCTCAAGGCCGCGGAGCTTCTTTCCGGCCCGTGGCGCGCGAAGCTCAACGCTTCGACCATGCTCGGCCAGAGCAAGACCGCCTATCAGGCGGAGATCGACGCGGTGTGCGAATTGTGCGACTTCTTCCGCTACAACGCGCATTTCGCGGCGGGCATCTACGAGCGCCAGCCCGAGAATGCGCGCGGCGTATGGAACCGCGTGGAGTACCGGCCGCTCGACGGCTTCGTCCTCGCCGTCACGCCCTTTAACTTCACCTCCATAGGCGGCAACCTGCCCGGGGCGCCCGCTCTGATGGGGAACTGCGTCGTCTGGAAGCCCGCGTCCGCGGCCGCGCTCTCCAACTATTACGTCATGCGCCTTCTCATGGAGGCGGGGCTGCCCGAGGGCGTCATCAACTTCGTGCCCGCGCGCGGGGCGGAGGTTTCGCGCGTGCTGATCGCCGACCCGCGCATGGCCGGCTTCCACTTCACGGGCTCCACGGAGGTGTTCTCCGGCGTGTGGAGCGCGGTCGGCGCGAACATATCGAACTACCGTTCCTATCCCCGGCTCGTGGGCGAGACCGGCGGCAAGGACTTCGTCTTCGCGCACGCGAGCGCAGACGCGGATGCGCTTGCCGCGGCTCTGGTTCGCGGCGCGTACGAGTATCAGGGGCAGAAGTGCTCCGCGGCCTCGCGCGCGTACATCCCGGCCTCGCTGTGGGAAAGCGTGAAGCAAAAGATGCTCGCGCTCATCGCGCCGCTCAAAGTCGGCGACGTCGCGGATTTTACGAACTTCATGGGCGCGGTCATAGACGAGGCGTCGTTCGGAAAAATCACATCCTACATCGACATGGCCAAGGCTTCGCCGGACGCGGAGTTCATTTGCGGCGGCTACGACGGCGCGAAGGGCTATTTCATCCGCCCCACGCTGATCCGCGCGAAAACGCCGGATTTCCCGACCATGACGACGGAACTGTTCGGCCCCGTGCTCACGGTCTACGTCTACGAGGACGCGGCGCTCGAGCAAACGCTCGCGCTGTGCGACACATCCACGGCCTACGCGCTCACCGGCGCCATCTTCGCGAACGACCGCGCGGCGATCCTTCGCATGGAAGCCGCGCTGCGCGACGCGGCGGGCAACTTCTACATCAACGACAAGCCCACGGGCGCCGTGGTCGGCCAGCAGCCTTTCGGCGGGGCGCGCGCCTCCGGCACCAACGACAAGGCGGGCAGCGAACTCAACCTCATCCGCTGGGTCAGCCCCAGAACCATCAAGGAAACTTTTGTCCCCGCGACGGCCGCGGATTATCCATACATGAGCGAAGCCTGAGCCCCGCGCCGCGGGGCTCAAAAAGACCAGCCTTCCCGCAAAAGAGAGTCGCCGCGCGGAGGGCCGGTGTTGTGTACGCAAAAAGACCGGAGGCATAAGTATGGAGCGGATCGCCAGGCATCCGATACTCGATTTTCCCGAGAGGAAGGCGCTCGATTTCACCTTCGACGGCAGGCCCATGCGGGGCCTCGAGGGGGATACGATCCAGTCCGCGCTACACGCAAACGGCGTGGTCGTGCTCGCCCGCAGCCACGAGCTGCGCCGCCCGCGCGGGTTCTACTGCGCCATAGGCAACTGCTCGAGCTGCATGATGACGGTGGACGGCGTGCCCAACGTCAAAACCTGCGCGACCATGCTTCGCGCGGGCATGGACGTGCGCACGCAGCGCGGTAAGGGGGTGCTCGGATGAAGAAAACCGACGTGCTCGTCGTCGGCGGCGGCCCCGCGGGGCTTCGCGCGGCGCTCTCGACCGCCGAGGCCGGCGCGCGCGTGCTCGTCGCGGACCGCGCCCCGCGTATGGGGGGCCAGCTCGTCAAGCAGACGCACATGTTCTTCGGCTCGAAGGAGCAATACGCCTCGGTCCGCGGCATAGACATACCGGAAAAGCTGCTCGGACGCCTCGCGCGCTTCGGGGATAAGGTCGAGCTGCTCCCCGGCTGCACGGTGCTCGGCGCGTATGAGGACGGCGTGTTCACGGCGCTTCAAGGCGAGGATTACTTCAAGATCAGGCCCGTGAGCGCGGTGATCGCCACGGGCGCCATCGAGAGGACGCTCGCCTTCCCCAACAACGACCTGCCCGGCATCTACGGCGCGGGCGCGGTGCAGACGCTCATGAACGTCTACGGCGTAAAGCCCGGCCGCCGCGTGCTCATGGTGGGCGCGGGCAACATAGGCCTCATTGTGAGCTACCAGCTCCTCCAGGCGGGCGTGGAGGTTGTGATGATCATCGACGCCGCGCCCAAGATCGGCGGCTATCTCGTGCACGCCGCGAAGGTGCGGCGCATGGGCGTGCCGATCCATACCTCGCGCACGGTGCTTCGCGCCGAGGGGAACGGCAGGCTCGAGCGGGCGGTCACGGCCGCGCTCGACGCGCGCTGCGCGCCCGTCCCCGGCACGGAGCAGACCGTCGAAGCGGACGTGATGTGCATTTCCGTCGGCCTCTCGCCGCTCACGGAGCTGTTGGCCATGGCGGGGTGCGAGCTGCGCTACATA
>MWBW01000027.1 GCA_002069725.1 Firmicutes bacterium ADurb.Bin248
ACCCGCCCGCGGCGTAGATGCATTTGTCGTAAGAGTATACCGCGTTTGCCGTGCGCGCCCCGTGCGCCTCGGGGTCGAGGGAAACGATCTCCTCGCCCAGGTGCAGCGATACGTTTCGCGCGTCGTACCAGGCCCTGCTGTGCAGCGCGTAGTTCGCGGGGTTGATGAACTTGAGCGGCGTTTTGGTCAGCATGGGGCGCGAGTAGGGGAGGATATCCTCGCGCGTGAACAGGTCGATCTTCGCTTCCTTATCGTGTTCGATGATGGCCTGCGTCGCGGCGACGCCCGCGGAGCCCCCGCCTATGACGAGATAGCGCTTCATTCGGCGCCCCCTTTCTTCCAGCCGCGCGGCAGGCGCACGATCAGCGAGGGGTGCGTCATGTCGGCGTCGGGCAAAATCTCCCCGAGCGGGTCGCCCGCGCCGTATTTGGCGGCGAGCTCGTCCCATTCGCCGAAGTCGATGCTCCTGGTCGGGCAGGCGTCCACGCACAGCGGGTTGAGGCCGCGGCTCCGGCGCTCGAGGCAGGTGTCGCACTTTTGCGAAACGCCGTTTCGCTTGCTCAAGGAGATCGACCCGTACGGGCAGTTCCAAAGGCAGGTGCCGCAGCCGATGCACAGCCCGTCGTCGTGCACGACCGTGCCGTCCTCGAGCTTGTGCATCGCGCCCGTCGTGCACACGGCGGTGCAGCGCGGCTCGAGGCAGTGGAAGCACGCGCCGGAAAACGGGAATTCCCGCGCGTCTCCCGGCCCGTTGAGCAGCGCGACGCGCCGCATGAACACATCGGCCGGCAGCGAGTGCCCGTCCTTGCAGGCAACCTGGCAGGCGCCGCAGCCGATGCAGGTATCCATGTTCACAAAAAAGCAGATACGGCTCATACGTCCTCCGTTCTTATTTATGTCCCGCGGGCGCAGGCGCGGGGCGCGGTATGACGCGATACAATACATAATAGCCTTCCGCGGGCGTGGTTTGCAACCCGCAATCCCAAAAAGACGCCGCGGGATACATGCGCGGGGCGATGGGAAATTTCCCCGCGCCGGCGGCGCGCTTTACACGCTTATGCCGATTTGCTAGAATAATAGCAAAACAAAGCCGGCGCGAAAAGCGCCGCGGCCGCGCCGCAAAACGCGGGCGCGGGAACGGGAAAAGGCGGGCCGGGCCCGCCGGAGCGGGCGATGCGCCGGGAGGGAGGAGCGCGCCTTTGAGCATCACGATCGCCGAAATACTCAGGCTGCCCTCCATGCACGACGCAAAGGTCGTGGCGGGCGGGCAGGCGCTCGAGCGCCGGGTCTCGACCATCAGCGTGTCCGAATACACCTGGAACACCCAGTTCAAGGATATGTATTTCGACTATGCCGACAGCGAGATCGTCATCAGCGCGTTCTACGCCGCCAAGGACAGCGTGGAAAAGCAGCTCAACAACATCGAGGTCTACCACAGCAACCGCGTGGCGGGGCTGATCCTGTTCTACGTGGGCGTGATACTGCCCTATTTGGACGAGCGCGTCGTCAGCCTCGCCGAAAGGCTGAATTTCCCCATCATCATGATGCCCGAGGGGCGGCCCGACCTTCGCTACAGCGAGGTCATCTACGAGGTTGTCGAGGCGATCATCAAAAGCCACCGGCACTACAAGGACCTGACCAACGACATCATCGAGCAGGTCTCCTGCTTCCCCGCGAGCCAGAGGAGCCTCGGCTTCGCGATGCGCATATTGAGCAACAACACATTCTCCACCATCGTGCTCGCCGATATGTCCGGCGAGCCGTACCACGTGAGCGTCTGGCCGAGGAACGTCAACGCGGAAGGGTATCTGCGCGACGGCAAGGTCATCATAGAGGGGGAACTGAACCCCATCATGGGCGAGAGCTGCCGCGTTTACGTCTACCCGATCCGCTCCGCGAAGGGGCTGCCGCTGCAGGCGGTCATCTACAAGCGCGGCGAGGTGTTCGACGCGGACGCGGTGCGCCAGATCGGCGAAACCATACAGACCGCGATCAACCTCTGGGGGCGCAACGTCGGCGAGAGTCCGCTCAGCGAGCTCGTGGGCGCGATACTCAGGGACGAGCCGTATAAGATAAAACGGCTCTCCTCGCTCTTTCGCGTGGATGTTTCGGACATACGGGATATGTGGATACTCCAGGCCGGGCAGCCCGACAAGACCGATCAACTGCTCGGCCTGCTGCCAAGGCTTCTTCAGGACGAGCTGCCGCGCGCGCGCGGCGGGTTCATCTACGACGCGTTCGAGGAGAGCGGCGTGGTGATGTTCCACGCCGTGCGCGCGCGCGACGGCCTGCCCGAGGCGGCGCGCGCCCTGCTCGAGAGCCTGCGCGGCCACGGCGCCGACGCGCTTCTCACGGACTGCCGCAACCTGGGCGGCCTCGAGCGCATCCGCAGGGCGTACACGCTCAACGAGCGCGCGCTGCGCACGGCCAAGAAGATCTTTCCCTTAAAGCCGCTCTTCACGCTCTTCGAGCTGCGCTTCGCGGACGAGTGCATCAAGCGCATCGAGGCCGGCGATGATTCGGCGCGGCAGGCCATGGAGATGCTCGAGGCCATCCCCGGGGACGGGGGCATTTCCTACGGGGATATGCTCAAAACCCTCTTTGCCTATTACCTCGACGCGGACCGCAGCGCCGCCGCCGCCGCGGAGCTGTTGTTCGTGCACAAAAACACGATACAATACCGCATAAAAAAGTTTCATGAACTGATCGCGGACGACCTCGGCGGCATGCTCGAGGTCAACGAGCTCCTCATGGCCCTCGCGATCGGGCGCATACTGGAAAGCGACAGAAAAAGCAGGTCCTGACGGGAATTGCCGGTAATTCTGCCAGCCTCGCCCGGCCCCGGAGCCGCGTGCCCGCGTCCCCGCGTTTTGCACTAAAACGTTTTGTTCTCCAAAACAAAGCGGAGGCGGCGACGTTGATGCCCAGACCAACGATTTCTTGATTTCGATGTGATACCATACCGGTACTGGGGCAAAGCAATCTGTCGCCATTCCGAATCATGAGGAAAACCACAACAAAATGACGCACACAAAGTAGAGAGGAGAGCCACCCTATGAAACGCGCATTGGCAATTCTATTGGCCGCGCTCATGCTCATCGGCATCGCGGGCTGCACCGACAATCCGCCGACTCCGGCCGGGACCGACAAGCCGGCCGAAACCCAAGGCAAGCCGAAAGCCCTCACCATCCCCGTCGACTGGCCCGCCTACATCGATCCCGGCGTAGGCAGCAAGGCCGCGGACTGCATCAGCTTCGTCAACCTGTACGACACGCTGGTATTCCCCAACAGCGACGCCACCATCAGCCCCATGGTAGCCGAGAGCTGGGAAGCCAACGACGACTGCACCGAGTACACCTTCCATCTGCGTGACGACGTGGTGTTCCACAGCGGCAACAAGCTCACCGCAAAGGACGTGGCCTTCAGCATGAACCGCATGCTGAGCGTCGGCGAGGGCTTCGCGTACATGTACGCCGGGCTCGTGCAGAGCGTGGAGGCCGTGGACGAGAAGACCGTGAAGTTCACGCTCAGCTCGTCCTCGGGTCTGTTCCCGAACCTTCTGATCCGCCTGTACATACTCGACGAGGCGACGGTCATGGCCAACATCGCCAAGGACGGCGCCTACGGCGAGTTCGGCGACTACGGCAAGAACTGGCTGCTCACGCACGACGCGGGCTCCGGTCCCTACAAGGTCAAGGAAATGATCACCGAAGAGCACCTGACCATGGAAAAATACTCCGATTATTGGATGGGCTGGTCCGATAAACCGCAGGCGCCCGACACGGTGAAGCTGCTCGGCGGCGTGGACACGGCTTCCATGAAAACCATGATGGCCAACGGCGAGCTCGACGCCAGCGACGACGCGCAGACCGCCGAAACCTACGCGGCGCTCGACGCGCTCGAGGGCGTGGAGATCTCCCGCGCGCCCATCGGCGTCAACTTCAACATCATGCTCAACACCAAGCTCGCCCCCACGGACGACGTGCACGTCAGGAAGGCCATCGCCTTCGCGACCGATTACGACACCATCGCCAACGACATCTACATCGGCAGCGCCAAGGCGACCGGCCCCATCCAGAAGGGCATGGCGGGCAGCCTGAGCGACGAGGAGTGCCCTTATAAGTACGACCTCGCCAAGGCCGAGGAAGAGCTCAAGCAGTCCCCCTATTACAACGATCTGATCAGCGGCGCGATGAAGCTCTCGCTGACCTATTGCAGCGAGGGCGGCGCGCAGCAGGAAAACCTCGCGCTGCTCATACAGGCCGGCATGGCCTCCCTCGGCGTGAGCGTGGAGATCACGGGCAAGCCCTTCGCCACCATGATGACCGACGCGCAGACCGTCGAAACCACGCCCAACGCCTCCTTCGTGGCGTTCGCGCCCAGCTACCTCGACGGCAGCGGCTACCTCAAGAACCGCTACCATTCCTCCTCCTGCGGCACGTGGGAGCAGATGGAATGGCTGCAGGACGCCGAGATCGACGCGCTGATCGAGCAGGCCATGTCCACCATGGATCAGGACGCGCGGAACGCGATCTATAAAGAGATCTCGCTCAAGCTCATGGATATCTGCCCGACCGTGTGGATGGCGGACCTCGCGAGCTCCTCGGCGTACCGCGCCGACCACTTCATAAGCCCCGTGGCGGAAATGTTTGCCGCGGGCGAGGCGTTCATCTTCGCGATGGGCTACTCCTGCTACTACCGCGACTACAAGATACTCGGCTGACGGCCGCCGCACCCGTAAACTGTGCATATGCGCGCTGAAAAGCGCGCATATGCGCAAAAAAACGGTTCCTGACAAAAACCGGTATCCCGAAGGAGAGGGTTTTGTATGATTCTGAAAATACTCAAACGCGTCGTATCGTATCTGCTGGTGCTGCTGGGCCTGTCGGTGTTCGTGTTCATACTGGTCCGCGTGATGCCGGGCGACACCGCGCGCCTCGCGCTGGGCCCCCGCGCGCCGGAGGAAACCGTGCAGGCGCTGCGCAGGGAGATGCACCTCGACAAGTCCATCCCCGTCCAGTATTACTACTGGCTCAAGGGAATACTGCAGGGCGACCTCGGCACGTCCGTGATTTCCAAGCGCCCGATCACCGAGGACATCGCCTTTTATCTGCCCGCGACCGTCGAGCTCGCGCTGCTCTCGGCGATATTCATGGCCACATTCGGCATACTTCTGGGCGTCACGGCCACGAAGTATTCCGAAAAATGGCCGGACGCCATCATCCGCGTGCTCTCGTATCTGGGCATCGTCGCGCCCGCCTTCCTCTGGGCGGTGCTCGCCATGCTGCTCTTCGCGTACCTGATACCGATACTCCCCGTGTCGGGCAGGATCAGCGCGGGCATCGCGCCGCCCGTGACGCGCACGGGGCTTTACATCGTCGATTATCTGCTCCAGGGAAATTTCGCAGGCGCGTGGGACGCTTTCCGCCATCTGGTCATGCCGGCCATCGTGCTCTCGTTCGGCGGCATCAGCCAGTCCGCGCGCATCTGCCGCGCGAGCATGGTCTCCAACATGGAGAAGCCCTACGCCGCCGCGGAACGCGCCTACGGCATCCCGGAGAACAAGATTCTTTATAAATACCTGCTCAAGCCCTCGCTCAACTCGTTCATCTCGGTGACGGCGCTCGACATCGCGATGCTCTTCGGCGGCGCGTACCTCGTGGAGAGCATATTCAACTATCCCGGCCTTTCGCGCTACGGCCTGACCGCCATGCTCAACAAGGACGTGTTCGCGGTGAGCGCGGTGATGCTTGTGGACGGCGTGATCGTGATCGGGTTCAACCTCGTCACGGACATCATCATCTCGTTCCTCGACCCGAGAATACGCTATTCCTCTTCCACTTGACGAAGGGAAGAACCGAGAAAGGAAGCGGATTATGGAAAGCTGCCCGAATAAAATCGACATCTCCCAGGTGGACGTCTCGCGCATCCCGCGCAGGAACGCCGGGGAGAACATCCGGAAGCTCTGGTATAAATTCTCCCTCAACCGGGTTTCGGTCGTGGGCCTCGCGCTGATCCTCCTCATCGCGGCCGCCGCGATCTTCTACAGGAGCATCGTGCCCTATCCCGAGCACATCGGCGCCATGGTGGACTTCAAGAACGCCTGCATGCCGCCCTCCTGGCAGCACCTGTGCGGCACGGACCAGGCCGGCCGCGACATTTTGAGCCGCATCATATACGCCTTCCGCGGCGCGCTCACGATGGGCGTCGTCGCGATCCTCGCGATACTGCCGCTGGGCGGCGTGCTCGGCCTTGTCGCCGGCTACTGGAACGGGAGGTTCGTCTCCAACCTCATCATGCGCGTCGCGGACGTGTTCCTCTCCCTTCCCACGCTGATCCTTGTGATGTGCGTCTCCTCCATCATGACGCCGAGCACGCGCAACGCCATGCTCGCCATCAGCATTTCCTGGTGGCCGTGGTACACGCGCCTCGTGTACGGCATCGTGACCTCGACGCGCAACGAGGTCTACATCCGCTCCGCCGAGGTGCTCGGCGCGAACGTGTGGCACATACTGCTCAAGGAGATACTGCCCAACGCGCTCGGCCCGATCCTCACGAAAATGACGCTCGACTTCGGCGTGGCGATACTCGCCGGCGCGACGCTGAGCTTCGTGGGCATGGGCGAGCAGCCGCCCGCGCCGTCGCTGGGCGCGATGGTTTCCGCGGGCGTGGGGTACCTGCCCGACCAGTGGTGGATGGCGGTGTTCCCCGCCCTCGCGATCATGCTGATCGTGCTGGGCTTCAACCTGTTGGGAGACGGCATAGGCGACATGCTGTCGGATGCGGAGTAAGGCTATGGAAACGCATATCAAAGAGCAAGACAACCGCGTCGTGGACGTAAAGAACCTGTTCATCTCCTTTCGCACCTTCAAGGGCTACACGAAGGTGTTGAACGGCGTGAACCTGCACGTGCGCCGCAAGGAGAAGATCGCCATCGTGGGCGAGACCGGCTGCGGCAAGACCACGACCGTCTACGCCATCGCGCAGATACTCGCCAAGCAGGCGCGCGTCGACGGCGGCGAGATCTTCTTCAAGGGCAGGGACTCGCTTCGCATGAACGAAAAGGAGCTCAAGCAGCTTCGCGCGAGCGGTATATCCGTGATATTCCAAGACCCCATCGCCTCGCTGAACCCCGTGTTCACCATAGGCGACCAGATGGCGGAGGTCATCCGCTACTCGGGCATAGAGGGCGCGCGCGACCCCAGGGTGCAGCGCGAGCGCACCGTCGCGGCGCTGAGAGAAACCTCGCTGCCCGACCCCGAACGGCTCATGGAGAACTATCCCTTCCAGCTCTCGGGCGGCATGCGCCAGCGCATCTGCATCGCGATGTCGCTCGCGACGCCGCGCGACCTGGTGATCGCCGACGAGCCCACGACCAACCTCGACGTGACCATACAGGACCAGGTGTTGAAGATACTCCGCCAGCGCGTCGAGGAGAAGCAGAGCGCGCTGATACTCATCACGCATTCCCTGGGCGTCGCGCGCGAGGTGGCGGACCGCATCTACGTCATGTACGCGGGCAATATGGTTGAAACCGCGGGCGCGGAGGAGCTTTTCCGCGAATGCCTGCACCCCTACTCCAGGGGGCTGATGAGCTGCATCCCCAAGCTTTCCGGCGGCGGCATCGCCTCGGGCATACCCGGGCATCTGCCCAGCTATTACGCGCCGCCCCCGGGCTGCCGCTTCGAGCCGCGCTGCCCTCACGCCATGCCGCGCTGCAAACAGGCCATGCCGCCCATGTACGAGGCGGCGCCGGGGCATTGCGTCGCCTGCTATCTTTACGAGAGGGGGACGAGCGCGTGAAAAGCGGTAACGACATACTCGTCGTCGAGGACCTCAAGAAATACTTCCCCGTGAAAACCAAGGGGAAGCAGGAGCTGTTCGTCAAGGCCATAGACGGCGTGAGCTTCTCGCTCAAGCCCGGCGAAACGCTCGGGCTCGTGGGCGAATCCGGTTCGGGCAAGAGCACGGTCGCCTACGACGTGGTGGGCATGTACAGCCCGACCTCCGGCTCCATCCGCTTCAAGGGGCGGGAAATCGGCATGCTGCTGCGCGAGAGGCCGCTTCCCCTCAAGAAGGAAATACAGATCGTGTTCCAGGACCCCGGCACGTCGCTCAACCCGAAGCGCACGGTCTACAAGATACTCGAGCTGCCGCTTCGCATCCATAAGATCTGCGAGCCGAAGGATTACGTCAAGTACGTGGCGCGGCTCATGGACCTCGTGGAGCTGCCCTACGAATACATGTTCAAGTATCCGTCGGCGCTCGGCGGCGGAGAGCGGCAGATGGTGGCCATCGCGCGCGCCCTGGCGACCAACCCGCAGCTCATCGTGCTGGACGAACCCACGAGCGCGCTGGACGTTTCCGTGCAGGCCAAGATCATCAACACGCTGCTCAGGCTGCAAAAGGAGATGAACCTCTCTTACCTGTTCATCACGCACGACTTGAGCCTGATGCGAAACGTCGCTTCCCGCGTCGCCATCATGTACCTGGGCAAGATCGCCGAGATCGCTCCCACGGAGGATTTTTTCCGCAGCCCGCGGCATCCGTACACGAAGATGCTGCTCTCCTCGATCCCCGTCGTGAGCCCGGAGGAGGAAAAGTACCGGCCGGAGCGCATCGAATCGCGCGGGGAAATACCGAGCCCCGTCAACGTGCCCGCCGGCTGCAGCTTCAACACGCGCTGTCCGTTCGCGATGGAACGGTGTTTGAAAGAGGACCCCGTCCCCGTCGCGCTGGACGCGGAAGGCCTGCACATGGCAAGATGCCATTTGCTTGAAATGAGAGGGTAAGAGATGGAACACACGGAATTCAGGCTGAAAACCAAACAGGACATCGAGGATTTTCTCACGGGCTGCGCGTTCTACGGAACGGGCGGCGGCGGAAACACGGCCGTGGGCCGCAGGTCGCTCAACAGGTGCCTCGAGCAGGGCTACGACATCACGCTCACGCCGCCGGAGCACATCGACGACGACGCGCTTTACTGCAGCGCCTTCTTCATGGGCAGCATCGCGCCCAGGACCGAGGAAGTGCTCCGGGAGATGGAGCGCGGCGGCTATACCGAGCGCAAGTACGGCCTTGAGGAAATGCTCATCGGCGCGGTGCGCGCGCTCGAGAATTTCCTCGGCAAAAAGGTTGCCGGCCTCGTGATCGTGGAGCCCGGCGGCTCCAACGCGGCCTGCTGCATGGCGGCCGGGTACATGATGGGCCTGCCCGTGCTCGACGGCGACCCCGTCGGCCGCGCGGTGCCCGAGATGATGCAGGGCCCCTGCGCGATGCGGGGAAAGACCTGCCTGCCAGTCGTCTACTTCGATTCCTGGGGCAACAGCAACGTGACCGTCAACGCCGCGAGCTACAAGGCGATGGAGCGCACCGGCAAATTCCTCAGCCAGGCGTCCTACGGCGAGATGGCCGAGGCGGGCTACGCCATGACGGGGCGCGAGGTGAAGGATATCCTCATCCCCCGCTCGCTCTCGCGCGCGTGGCGCGTGGGGCAGGCCATCAACCGCGCCGCCGGGGAAGGGCGCGATCCGCTCGCCGCCGCGGCAAACGCCTCGGGCGGCCGCGTGGTCGGCCGCGGCGCCATCCGCGCGCTCAAGACGCGCGACGCGGACGGCTACTACTGGGGCGAGTACCTCGTCGAGGGCGAGGGGGACTGCGCGGGCAGGACCTACAAGGTCTGGTTCAAGAACGAAAACCACGTTCTCTGGATCGACGGCGCGCCCGCGGTCACGAGCCCCGACCTGATCACCGTGCTCAACGCGGACACCGGCGCGCCCATACTCAACACCTTCCTGAAAGAGGGGGAGCGCGTGGGCATCGTGACGAACCCCTCCGACCCGTTCTACATGTGCGACAAGGCCGTCGAAGTGTTCGGCCCGCGCGCCTTCGGCTTCGACTTCGACTATGTTCCGTATCAAAAGGATTGAAGAAAGGAGCAAACGATGCAAACCAGCCAGTATTCCGGCTTCTATAAGCTTTCGATCGAGGAGCGGCTCGACGAGGTCGCCGAATTCGCGGGCCTTACGGAGCAGGAGAAGCAGCTCCTGCTCAACACGGGCAACCTCGCGCGCGACACGGCCGACCATATGATCGAAAACGTCGTGGGCGGCTACGCGCTGCCCATGGGCGTGGCGCTCAACTTCCTCGTCAACGGCAGGGAAACGCTGATCCCCATGGTCGTGGAGGAGCCCTCCGTCGTCGCCGCCGCGAGCAACGCCGCCAAGATGGCGCGCCCGACGGGCGGCTTTTTCGCGAGCTATACGGGCTCCGTCATGATCGCGCAGATACAGCTGCTCGGCGTGGCCGACCCCGGCTGCGCGCGCATGCGCGTCTACGAAAACAAGGATAAGATACTTGCCCTGTGCAACGAGCGCGACCCCGTGCTCGTGAAGTTCGGCGGCGGCGCGCGGGACGTCGAGGTCCGCGTGATCCCCGGCGAGGAGACCATGCTCGTGGTGCACCTGTTGGTCGATACGCTCGACGCCATGGGCGCCAACTGCGTCAACACCATGGCCGAGGCCGTCGCGCCCCTGATCGAGCGCGTCACGGGCGGCAAGGCGGGCCTTCGCATCCTTTCGAACCTCGCCGTGCACCGCCTCGCGCGCGCGCGCTGCACGATCTCCAAAGAAGCCATAGGCAGCGAGGATGTCGTGGACGGCGTCGTCAGGGCGTACCGCTTCGCGGCGGCGGACCCGTTCCGCGCGGCCACGCACAACAAGGGCGTCATGAACGGCGTGAGCGCGGCGGTCGCCGCCACGGGCAACGACACGCGCGCCATAGAGAGCGGCGCGCACGCGTACGCCGCGATCACGGGCCAGTATTCCCCGCTCACGCGCTGGGAAAAGGACGCCGAGGGCAACCTCGCGGGCTCCATAGAGATGCCCATGGCGGTGGGTCTCGTCGGCGGCGCCACCAAGACGCACCCGGCGGCGCGCGTCGCCGTGAAGATACTCGGCGCGAAAAGCGCCGGGGAAATGGCCGAAGCCTACGCGGCGCTCGGCCTCGCGCAGAACCTCGCCGCGCTTCGGGCGCTCGCGACCGAGGGCATACAGCGCGGGCATATGTCGCTGCACGCGCGCAACATCGTATCCTCCATAGGCGTAACGGGAGACGCGGGCGACGCCGTCGTGCGGCGCATGATCGAGGAAAAGAACATCAACGCGGAATACGCCGCGAAGCTCGCAAGGGAGCTGGGCGTTCTCCGATAAAACGCGGAAAGGAGCGTAAACCATGTCGCTGAAACTCACGGCAGACGAACGGGCGATACTCGAAGGAAAAGAGGGCGAGGCGCGCAAGTTCGCCATGGAGATCCTCGTCAAGGTCGCGGAAGGCTCGGGGGCGGAGAGGCTCATCCCCATTTCGAGCGTCCACCTCGTGCTGCACGCCTACAAGAGCGCGTTCGACGCGGGCGTCATCGCCGCCGAAAAGATCGCGGACATGGGCGCGCGCTTCAGCGTGCCCACGACCATCGACCCCTACGGCATGGACGCCGAGGATTGGCGCGCCGCCAAAACGCCCGAGCAGTACGCCGTCATGCAGGAACGGCTCGAGAAGGCGGTCATGCGCATCGGCGTCATCCCCGTGTGGACGTGCACGCCGTACTACGGCTTCAACATGCCGCGCTTCGGCGAGAACGTGGCTTGGAGCGAATCCAGCGCGGTCGCCTTCGTCAACACGGTTCTGGGCGCGCGCACCAACCGCCAGAGCGCCATCGTGGACATCTGCTGCGGCATACTCGGCAAAGCGCCCGAGGTCGGGCTGCACCTTGCGGAAAACCGCCGCGGCGAAGTGCTCATCAAACTCAACGTCGATCGCCCGCTCAAGGATTGGGAATTCCCCGCGCTGGGCTTCCGGCTCGGGCGCCTGCTCGGCAACCGCATCGGCGTCGTGGACGGCGTCAAGGGCTCGCCCGTCACGGAGAACATGAAGTCCCTGTGCGCGGCCGCGGCGGCCTCCGGCTCCGTGGCGCTGCTGCACGTGGTCGGCGTCACGCCCGAAGCGCCCACGCTCGAAGCGGCCTTCGGCGCGAACGAGTCAAAGCAGGTCGTGGAGATCGGCGAACAGGATCTTCTCGACACGCGCGCGCAGATGAACACGCACAAGGGCCGCGACGTGGACGTCGTCGCCCTCGGCTGCCCGCACTACACCATCAACGAGATCGTCAACGTGCACAGGCTGCTCGCGGGCCGCAAGGTCCATCCGGACGTGGCGTTCTGGATCTACGCGAACTCCGCCGCCATCGCCATGGCTGAGAAGATGGGCATCCGAAAGGAGCTCGAGGACGCGGGCGTCACATTCCGCGCGGGCACCTGCATGATCATCTCGCCCATCAGGGAATGGGGCTTCAAGGTCATGATGACGGATTCGGGCAAATGCGTGCACTACGGCCCCATGGAATGCGGCACGGAGATGCTCTTCGGCGGAACCGGGGAGTGCGTGGAAGCCGCGGTCGCGGGCCATGTCGTCGCGTGAAAGGAGGAGGCTATGAGCGTTTATAAAGGCCGCGCCGTCGTCGAGGGCGCGATCGTAGAGGGCGAGGCGCTGGTGAGTTCGATGCCCTTCGGCTTTTTCGGCGGCGTGAACCCGGGTACGGGCGTCGTCATAGACCGCTGGCACGACCTGTTTGAGCAGAATATGAAGGGGAAGATACTCGTCTATCCCGAAGGGCGCGGCTCCACGGTGGGCGCGGCCATCATACTCGAGCTCGCGCGCACGGGCTGCGCGCCCAAGGCGATCATGTTCAACGCGAGCGAGATCATCACCGTCACGGGCGGCGTGCTCGCAAAGAAGTTCTACGATCTGGATCTGCCCATGCTCGACCGGTTCGAGTGCGACATCACCAGGGTCATAAAAACCGGCGACGTCGTGCGCGTGGATCCCGCCGAGGGAACTGTGGAAATTCTCTCTTCAAAGTAGTATGATAGAAATCGAACCGCGCGGCTGCCTCACGGCGGCCGTATGGCTATGCCGCAAGATATAGGAGGGATACCATGAATAAGGACAACTACAGGCTGATCGAAACCCTGCGGCACGAGCTGCACATGCATCCCGAGCTTTCCAACCACGAAACATGGACCAAGGCGCGGCTGATGAGCTTCCTTCGCGAGCACACGAGCCTTGAATTGCACGACGGCGGCAAATGGTTCTTCGCCGCCCACCGCGAGGGAGAGGGGCTCAAAAACATCGCCTTCCGCGCGGACTTCGACGCGCTGCCCATAGACGATCTGTGCGAGCTGCCCTACCGCTCGCAGATCCCGCACGTGTCGCACAAGTGCGGCCACGACGGCCACGCCGCGGCGCTGTGCGGCCTCGCCCTCGAACTCGAGGGCAGGACCGTCGGGAAAAACGTCTTTCTCATCTTCCAGCACGCCGAGGAAACCGGCGACGGCGCGTGGGACGCGCGCGGCTTCGTGCCGGATAATCGGATTGACGAGATCTACGCCTTCCATAACATCGTGCCCTGCGAGCTGAACAGGGTCGTTTGCTGCTACGGCACGAGCAACTACGCCTCCAAGGGCATGATCATCGATATGACGGGCACGCCGACGCACGCGAGCCTTCCCGAGGCGGGCAGGAACCCGGCCTACGCGCTCGCGAACATCGTGGCCGCGCTCGCGGACATCGCGAACCCCGCACAGTATCAGGGCGAGGTGCTCTGCACGATCATACAGCTCGCCTGCGGCGAGCGCGCCTTCGGCACCGCCGCGAGCAGCGGGCAGCTGCTTTTGACCATCCGCGCCGAGCGCGAGGCGGAACTGGATCAGCTCCAGCGCCGCATCGAGGACGAGGCGCGCGCGCAGGCGGAACGCTATGGGCTCGGGTATGCGTTCTCCTTCGAGGATTCCTTCCCCGAGACGGTCAACGACGAAGCCTGCGTAAACAAGGTGTTCGCCGCGGCGACGGCGCTCGGCTTCCCCTAAGAGGCCAAGCGCGGCAGCCGCGCTTCGGAGGACTTCGGCCACTTCCTCAAGCGGGCGCCGGGCGCGCTGTTCTTCATCGGCGGCGGCGCGGACAGGCCCCCGTTCCACACGTCGTACTACGACTTCACGGATTCCATCATGGAGAGCGCCGTGGAGATGTTCAAAAAGCTCATAGAGATGTAAATCGCCGTATCGGCTCGCGCGCCGCCGCCGGAAAGCGTTGCGGCGCGCCTGCTTTTTTGGTATGCTCGCCGGGGAAAGAGAACGCAGCGCAAACAAGGAGGAAATGCCGTGATCGAGATCGGAGCCATCGTATGGGGCGTGAAGGACGTCGCGCGCGCCGTGGAGTTCTGGACCAGGGCGCTGAACTACGAATTGAAGTATCCCATGGCGGACGACTGGGCGATACTCGCGCCCAAGGACGGGAGCGGCGTGCAGCTTTCATTGAACCGGGTCGCCTCGGAAAAAGCGAAGCGGCATCATATGGATTTGTTTACGCTCGAGCCGGAGGAGGAGATCGCGCGGCTCATTTCCCTCGGCGCGACGCGCATGGACTGGCGCTATCCGCCGGATGCGGATTTCACGGTGCTGCGCGACCCCGACGGGAACCCGTTCTGCGTGGTGCATTGCTGAGGCAAAAAAGCGGCTCGCGCCGCTTTTTCTGAAAGCTCAGATCGCGCCCTCCTGCCGGAAGCGCGCGATATCGTTGTTTGAATACCCCAACTCCGAGAGGATTTCCGCGTTGTGCTGGCCGAGCGCGGGCGAGGGGAAGCGGATGCGCGCGCCCGTCTCGCTCAGGCGTATGGGCGAGCTGTTGAGCCTGATCCTGCCCGCGACGGGATGCTCCACATCCTCGAACATGCCGCGCGCGGCGATGTGCGGATCGCCGGCGATCTGCGCCATGTCGAGTATGGGCGCTGCCGGGACGCCCGCGGCGAGCGCCGCGTCCACGGCCTCCGCCACGGTGCGGTCCGCGAGCCACGCCTCGACGATCTCCTTGAGCGCCTTGTTGTTCTTCACGCGAAGCGGCACCGTGAGGAAGCGCCCGTCCGAAACGAGCTCCGGCCGTTTGAGCAGCTTTTCGCAGAAGGTTTCGAACAGCCTTTGGTTGCCGCAGCCGATCACGAGATGGCCGTCCTTCGCGCAGAAAGAATCGTAGGGCGCGATGGCGTCGTAGGAATTGCCGCGGCGGCCGGGCGCCTCGCCCGTGGCGAAGTAGCGCTGCCAGGCCTGCTCCAGGCTCGCGACGACCGAGTCGACCAGCGATATGTCCACATACTGCCCCTCGCCCGTGATTTCGCGCGCGCGAAGCGCCGCGAGCACGCCTATGGCGAGGTTCATACCGCCCAGAATATCCCCCATGGCGTTGCCGGAGCGGGTCGGCGGGCCGCCCTCCTGCCCCGTGATGCTCATGAGCCCGCCCATCGCCTGGGCGATGATGTCGTAGCCCGGCCTGTTTGAATACGGCCCGCCCGCGCCGAAACCCGTGACGGCTCCGTAGATCAGGCGCGGGTTGCGCGCGCGAAGGGCTTCGTAGCCGAGGCCGAGCCTGTCCATCGTGCCGGGGCGGAAGCTTTCGAGCAAAACGTCCGCCTTTTCAACGAGCCGCAGGAGGATTTCCCTGCCGCCTTCGGATTTCAAATTGAGCGTGATCCCGCGCTTGCCGCGGTTGAGGTTGGCGTAGTAGAGGCTCTCGCCGTTTTGGTGAGGGCCGAAGCCGCGCGCGTCGTCGCCCGCTCCGGGCGGCTCGATCTTGACGACGTCCGCGCCGAAGTCCGCGAGTATCGCGCCGCAGTACGGCCCCGCGAGCACCTTGGTCATGTCGAGCACGAATATGTTTTCGAGCGCGCCGCGCAAGTCTATTCCTCTCCCGCGGGCAGCTCGCACTCGATCTTCATGCGCAGGAACGCCGAGGCCATGGATTTGCCCAGGCTGTCGAGCCGCAGCGAGTGCGTCGCGCCGCCGCCGAGCGCGTGCTTCATCACGAAGTTGAAGCCTCCTAAGGTCGGCACGTCGTAACGGACGATCCCGCCCCTGACCATGTCCCCGAAATGCGCGCGCACGCGCTCCACGGTGACCTCGCGCTCGATGATATCATAATATTCGGGCTTTCGCGCGAACACGCAGACGTTGCTCGTGTCGCCCTTGTCGCCGGAGCGGCCGTGGGCGATCCGGTTTAGGTAAACTTGCGCCATGGTTTGCCTCCTTACCTGACTTCGAGTATGTGCGAACGAAGCTCGACGCTCCCGCGCGGGATCAGCGTGGCCCAAAGGCCGATGACCTCCTGCACGTGCGCGCGGCCGCCGAAGAAGCTCGCGCCCGGAGGGCCGTTGAGCTGCAGCGGCGCGATCTCGGGTACGATCTTGCCGGCCTCCTCCTTGGTTTTCGTGCGTATGGCGATGCGAAGCACGACCTCGTTGAGGTCTTTGACGCGCGAAGGCGACATGTCCGCCACCGCGAGGTGCAGCGAGTTGAGGCCGATGAAGTCGATCATCACGTCCTCGGCCCGCAGGTTCTTTCGCTTCATTTTCTTCATGATGATGTCCGCCGCGGCCTGCGCCTTCTCATAGGCGTCCGGCCAGGCGAAGCTCAACATGGTCGCGACCTTGAAGCCCGCCTTGTAGCCGATGGAGAGCTTGAGCATTTCCGGGCGCGGCTTTCCGCGGATGCCGCCCACGCGCACGCGGTTCTCGCCGATTTGCGTGAGCGTCGCTTTCGAAAGGTCGACTGTCACGTCGGGCGTGATGTAGTTGGCGGGGTCGTGCACCTCGTAGAGTATCTGCTCCTTGAGCGCCTGCTCGCTGATGAGGCCGCCGCAGTCCGGCGCTTTGGTCACGACGAAGTCGTCGTTTGAAATTTCCGCGATCGGGAAGCCCAGCTCGTCCATGCGCGGCACGTCGCGCCAGCCGTAATCGAAGTTGCCGCCCGCGCCCTGGCCGCCGCACTCGAGCAGGTGGCCGGCCATGATGCCGCGCGCGAGGTTGTTCCAATCGTCCGGCGCCCAGCCCAGGCCGTGCATGACGGGCGCAAGGAACAGCGCCGAGTCGGTCGAGCGGCCCGTGACGACGACGTCCGCACCCTCTCCGAGGCAGGCGAGCGTGGGCTCGTGCCCGAAATAGACGTTGGCGTTGACGATCTTATCCTTGATTTCCATGAAATCGCCCGCGCCGTCCATGTTGTCGAAAGCGACGCCGGAGGCGAGCAGCTCGTCGATTTTTCCCGTGAGGTCGTCCCCCGTGACATAGCCGATCTTATAGCCGGAAAGCCCTTTCTCCCCGGCGATCTTGCTCAAGCCCTCGACGCAGCCTTCGATGTTCATGCCGCCCGCGTTGGTGAGCACGCGTATGCCGCGCGTCTTCGCGTCCGCCGCGATCTCCCGCATCAGATCGAGGAAATCGCGCGCGTAGCCCGCCTGCGGGTTGGTCAGCTTCTGGCGCGCCATGATCGAAAGCGTCAGCTCCGCGAGATAGTCGCAGGCCATGTAGTCGATGCCGCCGCGGCGCACCATATGGATCGCGGCGTCCGGGCTGTCCCCCCAGAAGCCCTGCCCGCCGCCGATTTTCACCTGAGCCATGTGCCCTCCCCCTTATAGTACAACGTTGTAGTATACTCATATTAGCACGTTTTGCGCAAAAGTCAACCGGGAAAGGCTCCCTTTGACGAAAGGCCGTGGAGCATGTATGATGGAAAACGATGGAGGTATGCGCATGGGGACGATCAAGCAGATTGCACAGATGACGGGCTATTCGCCCACGACCGTGTCCATCGCGCTGCGCGGCTGCGCCGCGCAGCGGAACATACCGGAATCGACCGTGCGGGTCATACGCGAGGCCGCGCGCGCTCTGGGCTACCAGCCCAACATTTCCGCGCGGCGCTTGCGCAGCGACGAGCCGCGCAAGAACAGCATCGCCGTGTTTTGGACGGTCGATTACAGGGCGGTGCTCGTGGCGCGGTTCCTTCGCGGCGCGCAGCGCTATATTATGGAAAACGCGCTCGGCGCGGAGCTGGTCGTTCGCCCCTACCTGCCCGAACGGCTCTCGGAGAGCGCCGCGCCGCGCACGCTCGACATGTACTCGGGCGCGATCGTATGCACGGCGGCCAAGAACGACCTCGCCTATATGGAAGGGCTCTCCACGACCTGCCCGATCGTGTTTTACAACCGCGCTTCCGAAAAATACCCCTCCGTGGGCGTCGACAACGAGGCGGTGGGCAGGCGCGCGGCCGAAATCCTCGCCGCGAACGGATGCGGCCGGCTGATCGCCGTGACGGACGGCGAGCAGCTCGATTATGCCAAGGCGCGGCTCGCGGGCTTCGTCGGGGAAGCCGGGCGCCGGGGGCTTCCGGCAAGGGTGCTCAGGGCGCGGGAAACCTCGATCATTGAGGGCGCCGCGCTCGCGGGCGAACTCTGCTTTGACGGTACGCATACGGGCGTGTTCAGCCTTTCCGACTATGTCGCGCTGGGCATGCTGCGCCGCCTTGCGGACGAGGGACGCAATGTGCCCGGGGACATCGAGATCGTCGGCGTGGGCACGAACGAGCCCGACCTCTACAACTGCGTGTCGCCCGTGCTCACGGCGCTCGAAATCCCCATCGAGGAGATGGCCTACGGCTGCGTGGGCGCGCTGGACGCGCTCTGGCAGGACCGCGACGGCGGCGCGGGGCGGTCGCTCGTTCCGTTCCGGCTCAGGCAGGGCGGGTCGACGCTCGGGAAGCTGACACTTGAAAATGGACAATCGTTTATTTAATGATTCTCTTTGTTTCCGCTTTATAGTTGACGCGCGACGGGAGGCTGTGCTATGACGAATGTGCGCAAGCGGTTGCGCAACCTGCATGAGCCGCGCTTCGCGGCAGAAGTACCATGACTGCAAAAGGAAAGAACCTGATACTCGACGATCTCGCCGCCGGGCTTCAACTGTCCAAATCCACGATATCCCGCGCGATCTCCGGCAAGGGGCGCGTGAGCGAGGCGACGCGGCGGCGCGTGCTCGCGTGCGTGAAGGCGCAGGGCTACGCGCCCAACGGCATCGCAAGCAGCCTTGCGCGCTCGCGCACGAACAACATCTGCGTGGCCATACCGGCGGAGGCGTTCTACAACGAGATCCCGCTTTTCGATCTCCGCGCAGGGCGGCGACGCGGGCGAGGACGCCGTGACGTACATCCGCGCGATTTCCGACGGCGCGACTTACACGCAGGAATTTACACGCGGCGGCCGGGTGAACCGGGTGCAGCCCGTTATTGTGGAAATTCCCTGCGCGGGCGGCGTCGCCGCGGGCGTGTAGGTCAAGCGCAAGGGCGGCGGCTGGGGCACCGTGGATGATTTCCTGTTAAAGATGCGGGCGGATATGGAATCCGCCCCCGCATTATTTCCGTCAGCGCACGAGTATTTCTTTGACGTTCGTCTCCTGCCCGCGAACCATGCGGCACTCCGGCGCGCCGCAGTCCGGGCAGCGCCGCCCGCAGGCGAGGTATTCGTAGACCCTGCCGCAGGCGTTGCAGCGCACTTCAGCCTTAATAAGCTCGATCTTCAATTCCGCGCCCGCCATCTCCGTGCCGTCGGTCGCCGCGGGCCAGCAGTTTTGAAGATAGCGCGGCACGACGCAGGAAGCTTCGCCGATCTCGACCACGACGGCGGCGACGTCGCGAAGTTCTATGCCGTTCTCCGCCGCGGCCTCGGCGACGCGCTTTTGGATTTCGATCACGACGCCGAGCTCGTGCATGGCTAGCGCGCCCGCCAGCTTACGAGCGCATCGCGCAGCCAGTTTATCCATTCGTCCATGCCCTCGCCGGTCCGCGCCGAGATCGGGATGACCTTCGCGTCCGGGTTGAGCGAAGCCACGCGCGCGCGCACGGCTTCGATGTCGAAATCGAACCAGGGCAGCACATCTGTCTTGTTGACGAGCACGACGTCGCAAATCGTGAACATCAGCGGGTATTTGAGCGGCTTGTCGTCCCCCTCGGGCACCGAGAGGATCATCGCGTTTTTTGCCGCGCCCGTGTCGAATTCCGCGGGACAGACGAGGTTGCCGACGTTCTCGAGTATGGCGAGGTCCAGTCTGTCCGTGCCGAGGCCCGCGAGCCCCTGGCGCGTCATGTCCGCATCGAGGTGGCACATGCCGCCCGTGTGGAGCTGTATGACCCTGACGCCCGTCTGCTGAATCGCGCGCGCGTCCACGTCGGAGTCGATGTCCGCCTCCATGACGCCGATGTTGAATTCGTCCCGAAGCCGCTCTATGGTGCCGCGAAGTGCGGTGGTCTTGCCCGCGCCGGGCGAGGACATGAGGTTTAGCAGGAACACGCCCTTCGCTTTCAGTTCGGCGCGAAGCGCGTCCGCGTCGCGGTCGTTGTCCGCAAAGACGCTCTGCTTGATTTTTAATATGCGAAATTCGTTCATAATGGCCTCCGGTCGTGACATTTTAGCACTTTCGTTTCCCGCGTGTCAATCGACGCGCCGGTGCGCCGCCCGGCAAAACTCGGGCGGCGGTTGCCTTCGTTGCGCGCAGTAGGTATAATCCGGCATATGGGCCGGGCGCTTGCCGCGGCGTGAAACGTTGCGCAACCGGAAAGAAAAACGGATGTATCGCGCCGCGCGGCGCGGATGAAACGGATCGGAGGATCATATGAACCACGCATTCTGGGAGGCAATCGACCGGCTTTTCGCGGAGTCCGAGCTCGTTATCGACAGGCCCCGGGGCAGCGCGCACCCGCGCTATCCCGATTTCGTGTATCCGGTCGATTACGGCTATCTCAGGGATACCGCCTCGATGGACGGCGGCGGCATCGACGTGTGGCGCGGGACGCGCAAGGAGCCGCGCGTGGACGCGATCGTGTGCACTGTGGATTTGACCAAGCGCGACTCGGAGATTAAGCTGCTCGCCGGCTGCACGGAGGAGGAAAAGGCGCTCATACTCCGCACGCACAACGCGAGCGCGCGCATGAAGGGAATCCTGATCCGGCGGGAACAGGCGGAATGAGGATCGATGATGCAATACCGGCACTGTGAAAACGGGCGTTTCGACGACCTCGCCTGCGGGAAGGTGCTCATCGGCAGGGCCGGGAGCGCGAATTTCCCCGTGCGGCTCGCGCAGGAGCTCTTCGGCCGCTGCCTCGAGCGCCTCGGGCGTTCAAACGGGCTTTGCGTCTACGACCCCTGCTGCGGCGGCGGATATATGCTCGCGGCGCTCGGCTTCCTGAACCCGGAAAAAATCGCGGCGCTCGCCGCCTCCGACATCAGCCCCAAGGCCGTGGCGCTCGCACGGGACAACCTCGCCCTGCTTACGCGCGACGGGCTTGAAAAGAGGATCGCCCGGCTGGAGGAGCTTTGCGCGCTCTACGGCAAGGAGTCGCACAAAGAAGCCGCCGCCGCCGCGAAAAGGCTGCTCGGCGGACTCGGCGCGGACGGGATCGCGCGGCGCGTGTTTCAGGCGGACGTTCTAAAGCCCGGCGCGCTGGACGGGCAGGGCTTCCGGGCGGACGTCGTCGTCGCGGACGTGCCCTACGGCAGCCTCGCCTCGTGGCAGGGCGGGCGGGAAAGCGCGGGCAGCCTGCTCGATCGTCTGATTCCCGTGCTCAAGGAGGATTCCGTCGTCGCGATCTGCGCGAACAAGGCGCAGAAATTCGCCTCGCCGCGCTTCGTCCGGCTCGAAAAGCAGGCGGTCGGGAAAAGGGCGTTCGCGATTTACGCGCTCGCGAAGTAAAAAGCGAAACCGTCCCTTTGCGCTGCGTTTATTTCCCCTTCTCCCGCCGATACTACGAGCGGAGGGAAAGCGCGTGAGACGGTCGTCAAACATAAAAAAGACCCGCTTCGAGGGCTGGTATTTCAAGCATCACAAGGGCGGCGAAACGCTCGCCTTCATCCCCGGCAGGGCCGGGAGCGGCGCGTTCGTGCAATTGATCGGCGCGGGCGGCTCGCGCCAGTTCGACGTGAAAGAATTCAGCGTGAAGGGCGGCGTCATCCGCGCGGACGGATGCGCCTTTTCGGCGCGCGGCGCCATCATCGACCTGCCCGGCGTCGCGGGCGATCTCTCCTATGGGGAATTGACGCCGCTGCGCTCGGACATCATGGGGCCGTTCCGCCATCTTCCCATGGAGTGCCGCCACGAGGTCGTCAGCATGCGGCACGCGCTCGCGGGCAGCGTCGCCGTGGACGGGCGGGAAATTTGCTTCGACGGCGGCGTCGGCTACATCGAAAGAGACAGCGGCACGTCCTTCCCCAAATGGTATCGGTGGATTCAGTGCAACGATTTTTCCGAAGACTGCTCCGTGATGGCGTCGGTCGCGGCCATCCCCTTCCTCGGGTTCGCGTTCACGGGCTGCATCTGCGCCATCGTATATCGGGGAAAAGAATATCGCCTGGCGACTTACAACGGCGCGCGCGTGCGCGAATCCTCGCCCGGGCGCCTGAGCGTTTCGGCGGGGAAACTGCTTCTCGAAATCGACGTCTCGCCCGGCGCGCCGGGCCATGCGCTGCGCTCCCCGGTCAAAGGAGAGATGAGCGGCGTCATCCGCGAGAGCAACGACGCGGCCGCCCGCTTCCGGCTCCGGGAGGGAGGCGAGCTCGTGTTCGACCTTTCGAGCGATCACGCGGGATATGAGTTTGTCAAATGAATCCCGCGCGCGTTACGGCGCGGCCCGGATTTTAAGCTGCAAATAATTTTTCAGCGAATTTAAACGCTCCCCGGGGATGTATGACCGGCATGTTTTAACAGCCCGCGCGCGGGATTCCGTGAATGCCCTGCAAAAAACGCGAGAATAAAAAACCTGCCGTAGCCGGCAGGGGCAAGGCAGGATTTATTTTGGCGGGAATTAATATCTGTCCCTGCGCCGTTCTTTGGGCTGGAAACAGTCCTTGCAATATACGGGCTTGTCGGGCGAGGGCCTGAAGGGGACCTCGGTTTGTCTGCCGCACTGGGCGCATACGGCCGGATACATCTGCCTGGCGTAGCCGCCGCCGTAGCCGTCGCGGCCGCCGTCGCGCTGGCGGTCCTTTTTAGCAGCCCTGCAGTTCGGGCATCTTTGCGGTTCGTTCTGGAAGCCCTTTTCCCGGTAAAAGGCCTGTTCGTTCTCTGTAAAGAGAAATTCTGCCCCGCAGTCTCTGCAAGTAAGCGTTTTGTCTGACAATGGAAAGATCCTCCGCATTCTAATTTGCTATTGTCAATAGCATATCCAGTATATCACGTTTTTCAACGAAAGATATCAATTTATCAAAGAAGACGAAACAGTATATCCAAAAATCTTTCCGGCTGCGCCGGATGCGCAAAACATGCGCGTTCCCGGACCCGCCGCGCGGCGGGCGGATCGCAGGAACACGCCTGCATCCGCAAAGATTTCCGCCTGCGGGCGGGGTGCGCCCGGCGCTATTCCTTCACCCGCTTCATCGAGAGCGAGATGCGCTTCTTCCCCGCGTCCACCGAGATCACCTCGACCCTGACCACGTCGCCGACGCGCACGACCTCCGAGGGATGGCGGATGAATCTGTCCGCGACCTCGGAGATGTGCACGAGGCCGTCCTGATGCACGCCGACGTCGACGAAAACGCCGAAATCGATGACGTTTCGCACGGTGCCCGCAAGCACCATGCCGGGCTGCAGATCCTTGATGTCCATGACGTCCGTGCGCAGCACGGGCTTTGGCAATTCGTCGCGCGGGTCGCGCCCGGGTTTGACGAGCTCGCGGACGAGGTCGCGAAGCGTGGGCAGGCCGACGCCGCATTCCGCCGCCGCCTTCCCTTCGCCGTAAGCCTTGACGCGTTGCGCAAGTTCCGCGATATTGCCCGCGGCCACGTCCTTTAATCCGTAGCCGCACAGCGCGAGCAGCTTTACGGCGGCCTCGTAGCTCTCGGGATGCACGCCCGTGTTGTCCAGCACGGATGCGCTTTCCGGCACGCGGATGAAGCCCGCGCACTGTTCGTAGGCGCGCGGCCCGAGCTTGGGCACTTTGAGGAGCTGCTTTCTCGCGCGAAAAGCGCCCGCTTCCTCCCGGAAGGCGACGATGTTGCGCGCCGTCGACTCGTTGAGGCCGGACACGCGCCGTAAAAGCGAAGGCGAGGCTGTGTTGACGTCCACGCCCACGGCGTTGACGCAGTCCTCCACGACGCCCGAGAGCGCCTCGTCGAGCCGCTTCTGCGGCATGTCGTGCTGGTACTGCCCCACGCCTATGGCCTTGGGGTCGATCTTGACGAGCTCCGCGAGCGGGTCCTGCAGCCGCCTCGCGATGGACACCGCGGAGCGCAGGTTCACGTCGAAATTCGGGAATTCCTCCGCCGCGAGAGGCGACGCCGAATAGACCGACGCGCCCGCCTCGTTGACGATCATATAGCTCACGCCGGGCGTCCTCGCGATCAGCTCGCAGGTCATGCGCTCCGTTTCGCGCGAGGCCGTGCCGTTGCCAATGGCGATGTGCTCGACCCCGTGCTTTTTGATCAGCCTTTCGAGCGCGTCCATGGCCTCGTTCTTCTGCTTCTCGCCGAAGGTCGGATAAACCACCGTCGTATCGAGCACCTTCCCCGTGGCGTCCACGACGGCGACCTTGCAGCCGTTGCGGTAGCCCGGATCGAGCCCCATGGTCACATGCCCTTTGACGGGCGGCTGCATGAGCAGCGGCTTGAGATTGAGCGCGAAGTTGTGTATGGCGCCCTCGGACGCCGTTTCGGTGAGGGAGGCGAACACCTCCCGCTCGAGCGAGGGGAAGAGCAGGCGGTCGAACCCATCCTCGAGCGCAGCGCGAACGAATTCCGACGCGGGGGAGCCGGGCTTCACGAACGCGCGGAACACGACATCCAGCGCGGCTTCGCGCGCGATCTCGAGCGCGGGCTTGAGGAAACCCTCCTTCTCGCCGCGGTTGATGGCGAGCGTCTGGTGCCCCTGCAGCTTCGCGAGAGGCTGCGCGAAATCGTAATACAGGCGGTAGACCGAATCCTCTTCCTTCGCCGCCGCGACGCGCATGACGCCGTTCCTTTGGATCAGCTCGCGCAGCTTCTTTCTAACGGCCGCGTCGTCGCTGAGCGTCTCGGCGACGATGTCCGACGCGCCCGCGAGCGCGTCCGCGGCGCTCTCCACGCCCTTTTCCCGGTCGATATAAGCCTCGGCGAGCTTTTCGGGCGGCGGCATGCCGGGCTTTTGCTCCAGCAGCGCGAGCGCGAGCGGCTCGAGCCCTTTCTCCCTGGCGACGGAGGCGCGCGTGCGGCGCTTCTGCTTATACGGGCGGTAAAGGTCCTCGAGCTCGGCGAGCGTCGCCGCGGCGTCGATCTTCGCCGAGAGCTCTTCGGTGAGCTTATCCTGCGCGGCGACGGTTCTTTTGATTTCCTCGCGGCGCGCGGCGAGGTTTTGGAGATACGCGAGCCTGTCCGCGAGATTGCGCAGCGTCGTATCGTCCATGGAGCCGTGCAACTCCTTGCGATAGCGCGCGATGAAGGGTATGGTGTTGCCCGCGGCGATGAGATCGACGACGTTTTTTACCTGCGTTTCGCCCTGGCTGAATTCGCGGGCGAGTATGCGGACGATGCTTTCCATTGAAACTCCTTTGCGAACGAGAGTTTATCCATTGTACCACATCCCGCGGCGCGCGCACAGCGCGGATTCGCCGCGCCTTTGGACGCGTTGCACGCAATTTGCCACCTCCGCCCAAAGGATTTCCCGCCGCGCCCGCGAATATATAAGAGGTCGAATGAAAAAGCCGCCGGAGAAGGATATGCGCTGCCGCACCCATGCGCTCAACGAGCTGAAAACCTACAAGTATGTCGTCGTTCTCTCTTTCTATCGCGGAAAGATACTGCTCAGCCGCCACAGGAACCGCGATACGTGGGAGACGCAGGGCGGCCACATCGAGCGGGGCGAAACCCCGCTCGACGCCGCGAAGCGCGAGCTCTATGAGGAAAGCGGCGCGACGCGCTTTACCATAGAGCCTGCGTTCGACTATTGGGCGGGAAACGGGACGGACGAGTCCAACGGCATGGTGTTTGTCGCCCGCGTCGAGAAACTCGCCGATCTGCCCGACAAAGAGATGCGCGAGGTCGGCCTTTTCGACGCGCTGCCGGACGCGCTGACCTATCCGGATATCACGCCGCGGCTGTTCGAGCGCTCGGGTATGCTTCCGGGGACGGGCGGCGGCGGGCGTGCGGATGCCGAGGAGGACGTATGAATCCCAAAACCTATGAATTTACGGCCGTGATCCGAAAGAATCCCGACATCGACGCCGCGTACGTCGAGGTTCCGTTCGACGTGAAAAAGGAATTCGGCAAAGGGCGGGTGCCCGTCCGCGCCACGTTCGACGGCGCGCCGTACGACGGGAGCGTCGTGAATATGGGCGTGAGGAACGCCGACGGCTCCGTCTGCCACATCATAGGGCTTCGCAAGGACATCCGCGCCCTAATAGGCAAGCATCCGGGCGAGAGCGTATGCGTCACGCTCAAAGAGCGCGAAAAATAGCCCGGCGCGGACGCGGGCCGCATCCATCGAGGCCGATCGCGCATACTGAAGAACGACGCCGTAACGAACCGCGCCGACAGGAGGACCATATGCCCAAAGCCCGCAGGATGCTCAGCGACTGGAACGCGCCGTATATACAGGCGCTCGCGCGGCTTATCGAAACGCAGAGCAAGGCGACGCTCGCGAACTGGGCGCTCGATTACGCGCAGAGCGCAGTGCTGCCGATGTGGAGCGCGCGCCGGCCGGACGATTCGCGCCCGCGGGATGCGCTCGCCGCCGCGCGGGCATGGCTCGCGGGGGAAATCAAGCTGCCGCGGGCGAAGAGCGCGATACTCGCGTGCCACGAAGCCGCGCGCGAAGCCGACGCCGACCCCGCGGCGCAGGCCGCCGCGCGGACGATCGGCCAGTGCGCGGCGACGATCCATTCGGCGCGGCATTGCATCGGGCTTGCGCTGTACGGCGCGCTCGCGGTCGCCTACGACGATCTCGGGACCAAAGCGCCGTGGGCGCAACTGGAGCAACGCGCCGCCGAGGAATGCGGCCGCATGCTTGCGGCGCTGCGCGCCGTGGCCGTGGAAGACGAACCGAATCCGGCGAAGATCAATTGGAACTGCTAAGAGGAACTGCTTGCGGCGCTTTCCGCGGAGAAGGCGACAAGTCGATGACCTCCGCCGCGCTCCGCCACGGTTTATTTCAATCCACGCCCTCCGCGGGGAGGGCGACCTGCGCCGCCTTGATCTTCTGCTGCATCTGCAACGATTTCAATCCGCGCCCTCCGCGGGGAGGGCGACTGTCCCGTTACCCAGGCGGTCAGGCGCTCCGGTAATTTCAATCCGCGCCCTCCGCGGGGAGGGCGACCTAATAATCCGAGCACTAGCGCGATGAAGTACAATTTCAATCCGCGCCCTCCGCGGGGGGGGCGACCATAAATCTGGGATAGATGCAATGCGGCGCAAACATTTCAATCCGCGCCCTCCGCGGGGAGGGCGACCCAGGCTGACGGCGTCACGTTCGCCGAGGTCAGCAAATTTCAATCCGCGCCCTCCGCGGGGAGGGCGACCTATCGCTTGCCGGCATGTACACGCCCTCTAAATCATTTCAATCCGCGCCCTCCGCGGGGAGGGCGACGTTTGCTTCGTGGTCGTGTTGGCTTTCACAGCGATTTCAATCCGCGCCCTCCGCGGGGAGGGCGACGAACCCGTGAATGATCTTACGCAAGACGACGCGGAATTTCAATCCGCGCCCTCCGCGGGGAGGGCGACTATTCGGCTTATGGGCAATAGCCACGATCATCACATTTCAATCCGCGCCCTCCGCGGGGAGGGCGACACCGCACGGCGAACCTGTTTTATGCGCAATGCACATTTCAATCCACGCCCTCCGCGAGGAGGGCGACGGTTGCCGATAATCTCGTTGATACTGCAGGAAAAATTTCAATCCACGCCCTCCGCGAGGAGGGCGACCGTGACGCACAGCAAAACGAAGCCACGCAGCAGACATTTCAATCCACGCCCTCCGCGAGGAGGGCGACCACGATGCCGTCCACGACGAGCCTCTTGGCCCGCTATTTCAATCCACGCCCTCCGCGAGGAGGGCGACTGCAAAGAATGTGCAGAAAAAGCCCTGAACACAAATTTCAATCCACGCCCTCCGCGAGGAGGGCGACTATGCCCTATGTTTGGGGCTAAATGGCTGCCACGATTTCAATCCACGCCCTCCGCGAGGAGGGCGACTGTAAAAACCCAGTAATAGTTTATCAGATCAGGAATTTCAATCCACGCCCTCCGCGAGGAGGGCGACCGGCCAGCGTCGCGCTGCCCGCCTGTACCGCATAATTTCAATCCACGCCCTCCGCGAGGAGGGCGACCACCATTCCATCAAGCGATTTGGTCATACCTTCCGATTTCAATCCACGCCCTCCGCGAGGAGGGCGACAAGCCGCATGCTGGCAAGTATAAGAGCCACGAAAGATTTCAATCCACGCCCTCCGCGAGGAGGGCGACCCCTTGCGAGTGACGATCCCGGAAGTGTAGATGTATTTCAATCCACGCCCTCCGCGAGGAGGGCGACGGGAAAGCGATCATCCACGCAAAAATGCGCTTGGATTTCAATCCACGCCCTCCGCGAGGAGGGCGACGCCGTTTGGGATGTGGTAGGCGGAGGCAAGCGGAATTTCAATCCACGCCCTCCGCGAGGAGGGCGACCCCGCATCCACGCCAACGGTATTTCAATCCACGCCCTCCGCGAGGAGGGCGACCTCGTCGCAGCGGTCGAGTATTTCAAGCCCCATTTATTTCAATCCACGCCCTCCGCGAGGAGGGCGACCACAGCCGCAAACAATCCTGACAACGGTAAACAATGATTTCAATCCACGCCCTCCGCGAGGAGGGCGACCTCGCCCCCTTTCTCAAAAATAATGCGCAGTTGATTTCAATCCACGCCCTCCGCGAGGAGGGCGACGAGATGTGCGGAGACTGGAAAGAGATTACCGAAATTTCAATCCACGCCCTCCGCGAGGAGGGCGACATGAGCAACAACTCTTTATATGATGAGTCAGAGCATTTCAATCCACGCCCTCCGCGAGGAGGGCGACCAGATCGGACAATCTTACTCTAGCAAAACATGCGGTATTTCAATCCACGCCCTCCGCGAGGAGGGCGACCTAGACAGTTTGATTATGTCAGCAGACAGCGGATATTTCAATCCACGCCCTCCGCGAGGAGGGCGACATGGATGGTCGATGATAAACAATATGTTTGTGACATTTCAATCCACGCCCTCCGCGAGGAGGGCGACCTCGGCGGCGAATGCGAACAACACGCTCGGCAACGATTTCAATCCACGCCCTCCGCGAGGAGGGCGACATACGGTGGATACTATCCGAACGCTTTACTTGAAACATTTCAATCCACGCCCTCCGCGAGGAGGGCGACTTGTAGGGGCAATAAGACACCTGAATATATCTGGGTTATTTCAATCCACGCCCTCCGCGAGGAGGGCGACACGGCATTTTCAAAAACGAGGATGGCTTTACCCAAAATTTCAATCCACGCCCTCCGCGAGGAGGGCGACAAGACCTGCCCGGATACGCTTGCCGCGCTGGCGAGATTTCAATCCACGCCCTCCGCGAGGAGGGCGACCCTCTGAGAGCCTCTAGGAGCCGCCGATATACTATTTCAATCCACGCCCTCCGCGAGGAGGGCGACTTCCTGGACTTCACGAGCCGATTATATCAATTCAATTTCAATCCACGCCCTCCGCGAGGAGGGCGACTAGCCTGCGATACGGTGGGCCAAGCACCACAAATATTTCAATCCACGCCCTCCGCGAGGAGGGCGACGCGCCGCCGCATGAATGGGTTATGGATTATTATCATTTCAATCCACGCCCTCCGCGAGGAGGGCGACCATTGAAGAACTCGCGAATGATATAAAGGAAAATATTTCAATCCACGCCCTCCGCGAGGAGGGCGACTCAGTACAGCGCACAGGTCAACACAAGCGTTGACATTTCAATCCACGCCCTCCGCGAGGAGGGCGACTGATGTGATTATCCAGCTGCGGGATCGTGAGACAATTTCAATCCACGCCCTCCGCGAGGAGGGCGACGCCAACGAACCTAGACAATTACATATCCGGGGAAATTTCAATCCACGCCCTCCGCGAGGAGGGCGACGTGTTTATGACACAACAAAAAATCATATAAGAGAGATTTCAATCCACGCCCTCCGCGAGGAGGGCGACCACTCACACCGTGAGTCGCGCATCGGATTGCATGATTTCAATCCACGCCCTCCGCGAGGAGGGCGACGATTCGCTGATATAAACATCCACATCTCCGCGCAAATTTCAATCCACGCCCTCCGCGAGGAGGGCGACGCTGATCGCACTGGCCGTGGTCATTGCAATTATTCTCATTTCAATCCACGCCCTCCGCGAGGAGGGCGACCACTGACGCGCTGCAGGCGCTGCTCTTGGCCGATGATTTCAATCCACGCCCTCCGCGAGGAGGGCGACCCCGCAGTCGGCGCAGGATTCGGCGTACTCGCTGATTTCAATCCACGCCCTCCGCGAGGAGGGCGACGCATACTGTACGAATTGTGGCGCGGAAACCGATTATTTCAATCCACGCCCTCCGCGAGGAGGGCGACGTGAGGCGATGTTGTTTAAGCGTTCGACCGTTGATTTCAATCCACGCCCTCCGCGAGGAGGGCGACGCCGCCGCCGACCTGATCGAATCTCTGCAAACTGATTTCAATCCACGCCCTCCGCGAGGAGGGCGACGCCCATGAGCACGCCGAAAAGGCTCGACAGCGCGAATTTCAATCCACGCCCTCCGCGAGGAGGGCGACCACCGCCTCTTTTGCCGCCGCCCGGCTCTCTCGGGATTTCAATCCACGCCCTCCGCGAGGAGGGCGACCCCGGACTGCGTCCGCTTCGGCCAATGTCAAAACATTTCAATCCACGCCCTCCGCGAGGAGGGCGACTAACGCTATGTGCCGATTGTCACAAAAAGGTTCACATTTCAATCCACGCCCTCCGCGAGGAGGGCGACGTGCCCGCCCCGTAATGCGTGCCCCATTTGTTGTATTTCAATCCACGCCCTCCGCGAGGAGGGCGACATCATCGGCCTCGGTCGGTTTGTCGTAGAGCGGGAATTTCAATCCACGCCCTCCGCGAGGAGGGCGACGGTCGAAGCCGAGCTCTTTGAGATACAGCCATCCATTTCAATCCACGCCCTCCGCGAGGAGGGCGACTCTATCCGTCCAGCGGACATGATGGCTGACGCTATATTTCAATCCACGCCCTCCGCGAGGAGGGCGACCATAGCTTATCAGAAGATCGCTGAAAATTCAAGAATTTCAATCCACGCCCTCCGCGAGGAGGGCGACCTGTCTACGCCCTCTACGCCGGGATAGTGCCACTATTTCAATCCACGCCCTCCGCGAGGAGGGCGACTAAGGCCCATTGTAATATTCTCGAGATCGGCGAGATTTCAATCCACGCCCTCCGCGAGGAGGGCGACCCTTGTTCAGCGAGTTTATAAGAAAGGAGTATGCGGATTTCAATCCACGCCCTCCGCGAGGAGGGCGACAACAAAGAGCGGAAACGGCGGAACAAGGAGGGCGACGGCAAAGTCAACACACCGAAAACCATCGCCCGGAATTTCAATCCACGCCCTCCGCGAGGAGGGCGACTGTGGACGGAAAAGTCGCTCAGGCCGTTGCCGGAACATTTCAATCCACGCCCTCCGCGAGGAGGGCGACCCGTACTTGCTCAACCTCCGTTTCACCATCAATAGATTTCAATCCACGCCCTCCGCGAGGAGGGCGACGACTTAAAAGCGCTGATTGCGAGAGTAATTACAAAATTTCAATCCACGCCCTCCGCGAGGAGGGCGACTGTCCCACGTAATCCCCATGTAGTTCCCGCTCATATTTCAATCCACGCCCTCCGCGAGGAGGGCGACGCTGTCGGTTGATCGAAAGTGCGCTGACGGGTGCATTTCAATCCACGCCCTCCGCGAGGAGGGCGACCACATTGGCCGCAAGCGCTGCCGCCGCGCCGGAATTTCAATCCACGCCCTCCGCGAGGAGGGCGACCGTCGAACCGCTTAAAATGACCGTATCAAAATATCTATTTCAATCCACGCCCTCCGCGAGGAGGGCGACTTCCTGTGGCCGTCGCTCGCATTGATATCCGTTGAATTTCAATCCACGCCCTCCGCGAGGAGGGCGACCAAAGGCAATCTGGTATTCTTCGACGTACCGCAGATTTCAATCCACGCCCTCCGCGAGGAGGGCGACGCGGTACGGAGGTCAAATACTTCGACGAATTTATATTTCAATCCACGCCCTCCGCGAGGAGGGCGACGATATTATTGGATGCACGGCAAATCTATTTTATGATTTCAATCCACGCCCTCCGCGAGGAGGGCGACCGTCCGGGCTGACGCTGATATCCTCGCATGGCTCAAATTTCAATCCACGCCCTCCGC
The DNA here is from genome assembly GCA_002069725.1 of Firmicutes bacterium ADurb.Bin248. Taxonomy (GTDB): domain Bacteria; phylum Bacillota; class Clostridia; order Christensenellales; family CAG-138; genus Phil1. Next base: position 32,342 of record MWBW01000027.1, read on the forward strand.
GAGGAGGGCGACGGGACTGGTCAGATGAGTTTGTGAAGCTCATGCAATTTCAATCCACGCCCTCCGCGAGGAGGGCGACAGGTACATGGCCGATACGGTGATCTATCTCATCAAATTTCAATCCACGCCCTCCGCGAGGAGGGCGACCGGTTCGGGGGCGGAGCCGTTAATCCGCCCCAGTAATTTCAATCCACGCCCTCCGCGAGGAGGGCGACATTCCATTCGATTTATATAATGCCTTTGCTGGTTTATTTCAATCCACGCCCTCCGCGAGGAGGGCGACTCCAGCGATATGCGCTCCGTGCCGTCCGGGGCGTATTTCAATCCACGCCCTCCGCGAGGAGGGCGACAAGTTCCGAGACGACCAATCAGCCTAAACGCAAGAAAATTTCAATCCACGCCCTCCGCGAGGAGGGCGACTAGCTTCCGCCCGCACATGGGGCAAAAATGAATTATTTCAATCCACGCCCTCCGCGAGGAGGGCGACGCTTGATCGTGACGTTGATCGTGTAGCGCGTCCTGCCATTTCAATCCACGCCCTCCGCGAGGAGGGCGACCACCACAGCGCCCTCCATGCCGGCAAAAGATGAAAAATTTCAATCCACGCCCTCCGCGAGGAGGGCGACTGATGAGGCCCGAATAGGCCATTTTGTCTTTCTTATTTCAATCCACGCCCTCCGCGAGGAGGGCGACAGCGTCCTAAACTATGTCGAGAGCATCCTGAACGATTTCAATCCACGCCCTCCGCGAGGAGGGCGACAGCCGCCGCCCGTTCCATGGCGCGAGGGCGTCGAACATTTCAATCCACGCCCTCCGCGAGGAGGGCGACAGAACATAAGGTGAACTGGAAAACCATCCAAGAATTTCAATCCACGCCCTCCGCGAGGAGGGCGACGTCCGCGTGGTACGGCAATCTTGTGCTCGCGGAGCTATTTCAATCCACGCCCTCCGCGAGGAGGGCGACGTTTTAACAGTGCACCAAAAATGAAGCATAAAAAATTTCAATCCACGCCCTCCGCGAGGAGGGCGACTAGGCTGTTCCCTCGCCAGCGCGGCGAGGGTAACAATTTCAATCCACGCCCTCCGCGAGGAGGGCGACGTGGGAACAGGTTGAGCGCGCACACCGTGGACGATTTCAATCCACGCCCTCCGCGAGGAGGGCGACCCCCGATGATCGCTGAAATGATGGCGGTCGTGACATTTCAATCCACGCCCTCCGCGAGGAGGGCGACGCGGGCTGTGCGCTCGCAAGCGCGGCGAGGGTAACAATTTCAATCCACGCCCTCCGCGAGGAGGGCGACGAGTTCACGCCCACGTTTGCAACGCTTGCTGTCGATTTCAATCCACGCCCTCCGCGAGGAGGGCGACGGCGTTGCCGTTATCGGCAAGTATGTGGACGCGGATTTCAATCCACGCCCTCCGCGAGGAGGGCGACTACGACCAGTTGACGTCGGTGGGCACGAACAGCGATTTCAATCCACGCCCTCCGCGAGGAGGGCGACGCGCCGCGCGCCGTTGACGAAGCGGCTATAAAACATTTCAATCCACGCCCTCCGCGAGGAGGGCGACCAGCCGCATCGGCCGCAAGCGACGGGAAACCCAAATTTCAATCCACGCCCTCCGCGAGGAGGGCGACGCGCCGCGCGCCGTTGACGAAGCGGCTATAAAACATTTCAATCCACGCCCTCCGCGAGGAGGGCGACGTCGTATCCACGGATGACGAAATCCCCCGCGATATTTCAATCCACGCCCTCCGCGAGGAGGGCGACACGGGTGCGCTACCTCTATCGACAAATACGGCAAATTTCAATCCACGCCCTCCGCGAGGAGGGCGACGCGCCGTGTACCAGCTCTCCGCGTCCTGTATGGCATTTCAATCCACGCCCTCCGCGAGGAGGGCGACTTGGACAAACGGGCGGTGGAGCGACGTTTCAATATATTTCAATCCACGCCCTCCGCGAGGAGGGCGACACGGGAGCGCCCGCGTCGCAAACCAAAGCCTACGGATTTCAATCCACGCCCTCCGCGAGGAGGGCGACCCACGACCGCCGAAAAGCAGGAAACTGACGTAGCATTTCAATCCACGCCCTCCGCGAGGAGGGCGACAATCAACGTCGGTGCCGCCTGTCCAGTCACCGAGCATTTCAATCCACGCCCTCCGCGAGGAGGGCGACCTTCGACCCGGCGCTGCCCGAGCTGATCCTCGCCATTTCAATCCACGCCCTCCGCGAGGAGGGCGACTTTTTCGCGCCCAGTGCATCCTGCATGGCTTCCTCATTTCAATCCACGCCCTCCGCGAGGAGGGCGACTCACCTTCAATCCCGACCCTGACCGGCCATGGCGGATTTCAATCCACGCCCTCCGCGAGGAGGGCGACTGGCGTGACATCCTATACGCAGGGGATGGAACTGGCATTTCAATCCACGCCCTCCGCGAGGAGGGCGACTGTAGCCCCCAGCACCTTGCCCTTGAGTGGCGCGAATTTCAATCCACGCCCTCCGCGAGGAGGGCGACACCGATAGCTTTGTCGATCCAACAGGAGTTGACGAATTTCAATCCACGCCCTCCGCGAGGAGGGCGACCGGTCCTGCGGTGCAAACAGTGGCCGAACAACTCTGATTTCAATCCACGCCCTCCGCGAGGAGGGCGACGGTTATGCCCGCTATGACGGTATGCCCGTGTTCGGATTTCAATCCACGCCCTCCGCGAGGAGGGCGACGCCAGCGCGCCGGTAACAGGCACGGCGGCACGTTTTATTTCAATCCACGCCCTCCGCGAGGAGGGCGACTTTTACAAAAAATCGCAGGGATTCCGTCGGATAGAATTTCAATCCACGCCCTCCGCGAGGAGGGCGACGACCGGCGCATCAAGAACGAGCTATCCCGAAAGATATTTCAATCCACGCCCTCCGCGAGGAGGGCGACCGCCGAGGCAGAATCGGCCGCAAGCGCCGTCAACATTTCAATCCACGCCCTCCGCGAGGAGGGCGACATACCAAAATTTAACAAAAAACTCTGATTCGAGAATTTCAATCCACGCCCTCCGCGAGGAGGGCGACCGCGGTCGAAACGTGCGACGCAGGCGTTTAACGCTTATTTCAATCCACGCCCTCCGCGAGGAGGGCGACATTGCCGAGCTGGGCATTGCCAAACCGGACTATTCATTTCAATCCACGCCCTCCGCGAGGAGGGCGACGTCGGGATTATGGAGATAAGAGCCGTAAAGACTATTTCAATCCACGCCCTCCGCGAGGAGGGCGACTTTATTTCCGTAAACATTTACACCCTGATATATCATTTCAATCCACGCCCTCCGCGAGGAGGGCGACCGGGTTCAGCCGGAAATACCAGTTCGGCGAAATGATTTCAATCCACGCCCTCCGCGAGGAGGGCGACGCGACTTCCCCGTCCAGCGTCGCGGTGTCCGCGTATTTCAATCCACGCCCTCCGCGAGGAGGGCGACGGGATAACAAGAACGGCGAAAGTGAACACGCCGATTTCAATCCACGCCCTCCGCGAGGAGGGCGACGAGCTTCGGGCGACCTTCCGCGAACAGCAAAAGGATTTCAATCCACGCCCTCCGCGAGGAGGGCGACTGCCACGGCTCCGGCCACGCCGCCCTTGTAAAAATTTCAATCCACGCCCTCCGCGAGGAGGGCGACGATCCCGTGACGGACTTTTTCACGGTTGTCACATGATTTCAATCCACGCCCTCCGCGAGGAGGGCGACCCGAGGCTGCGGGGGTGCTATGCTGACGCACTTATCATTTCAATCCACGCCCTCCGCGAGGAGGGCGACAGCATCGACCGTATAGACCCGACGTGCGCCTTGATATTTCAATCCACGCCCTCCGCGAGGAGGGCGACGCTTTGAATGGCGAGGCCCACAGGAGGCCTGGAAAATTTCAATCCACGCCCTCCGCGAGGAGGGCGACGCGGCATCGTGTGGGTTCCCAACACCCTGCTCGAATTTCAATCCACGCCCTCCGCGAGGAGGGCGACTGTTCTGCCGCGCCGTGCCGCCCACGCGACGCACGTATTTCAATCCACGCCCTCCGCGAGGAGGGCGACTGCGTGCGGAGGTGACCATGGCGACGATCAAGATATTTCAATCCACGCCCTCCGCGAGGAGGGCGACTGTGAGGCGATATTATTCAGGCGCTCGACCATTGATTTCAATCCACGCCCTCCGCGAGGAGGGCGACGTGTTGTTTCGCCTTATTTATCGGGTTTGAATTATTTCAATCCACGCCCTCCGCGAGGAGGGCGACGGGAATAATCGAGTAATTAAACACGAAGTAGGTATTTCAATCCACGCCCTCCGCGAGGAGGGCGACTGCCGCGCGTCTTGACGGCGCGCACCTCGCCGAGATTTCAATCCACGCCCTCCGCGAGGAGGGCGACCACGCTCGCCATCATGGTGCCGTGGCCCATGTGGTCATTTCAATCCACGCCCTCCGCGAGGAGGGCGACTCCATCGGGCGCAGTCGGTCAGCCAGTAGGTGGCGATTTCAATCCACGCCCTCCGCGAGGAGGGCGACGATAAAGGCGAAGGACGAGTTTCAACGCTGTGCCATATTTCAATCCACGCCCTCCGCGAGGAGGGCGACGAGTGTCGACCTTCGCGCCTTGGGCGGCCTGCTCATTTCAATCCACGCCCTCCGCGAGGAGGGCGACCCCGTGCGACCGATGCGCTCGGCTATGGGCGAGAATTTCAATCCACGCCCTCCGCGAGGAGGGCGACCATGGCGGTCAATTCTTCCGTGATGGCAGGGTGGTATTTCAATCCACGCCCTCCGCGAGGAGGGCGACCGAGCGGCCCGAGGATCTCCATGATCGGCTCGAGATTTCAATCCACGCCCTCCGCGAGGAGGGCGACCTTGCAGCTTTACGAGCGCGAAACATCATCGATTAATTTCAATCCACGCCCTCCGCGAGGAGGGCGACAGTTTTGGTCTATCACGTTGTACTTTACCCGGAAAATTTCAATCCACGCCCTCCGCGAGGAGGGCGACTAGCGCCGAACACAATATGATGCTTGTGGAGTACGCATTTCAATCCACGCCCTCCGCGAGGAGGGCGACTATCAAACTGATGATACAAGCGAGGGACAGCAAAAATTTCAATCCACGCCCTCCGCGAGGAGGGCGACGGCACAGCAAAGCAACGCGGATATGATTACAGGTATTTCAATCCACGCCCTCCGCGAGGAGGGCGACACCATTCGCAGAGGGTGTATAGCGCGGCAGAACTATTTCAATCCACGCCCTCCGCGAGGAGGGCGACCTGGACAAGCGCATCGACAGCAAGCTTGAGCAGGTATTTCAATCCACGCCCTCCGCGAGGAGGGCGACAAGTCAACGCGGTACAACGCATGGCGCAGGTGGTATTTCAATCCACGCCCTCCGCGAGGAGGGCGACTCGCCATTTTTGAGCAGACTGACGGAAAATGCAAGGATATTCTGGTCGGAAACAGCACTTTTTGAAACGAACGGGGGTGATGGCGTGGTCGTGTTTGTCTGCTCGCCATACGGCGGGAAAAAGAAGAACCTCGAGGCGGCGCGCGAATATTGCTTGCGAGAGATTGACAACGGAAACACGCCATTCGCGCCGCATCTGCTGTACCCTCAGATGCTGGACGAAAAAACCGATAGATGGCTAGGAATACAGCTAGGGCTTGAAGTGCTGGAACGCTGCGGCGCGCTCCACGTTTGGGGCGACGAAATCACGGAGGGAATGCAGATGGAGATTGACTACGCGATTGACAACGGAATCCCGGTGGTGCAGATGGGACGATGCGATGCAGACAGCTAAACACGTTTTACCGAGGGACATCACGGAAGCTGAAATACATATCCTGGCCGACTTACATCTAGGCGATGCCCATTGCGACGAAAAGGGGATAATCGAGCTTCGGAAGCACTTTCTGGCGTATTTCCGTGGACATAATCGGGCAAAAGAATTACGAAAGGAATTTGTTAAAGTAAAGAATCTGACTGATATAAAAGAGGTATTGAGTCAGATTTAGCGAGTTTGCTATTGACAAAAATGGTAACTTCTGCTAAACTTGGCTTGTTCAAGGAAAGGGGAATAATGGAGGGTCGAGTAGTAGAAATTTGATAAATTTTTCTCTGAAAAATTTAGAGAAAAGATCAAATTTCACTACTTGATGAAACCTCCTTTTTTGTATTATTGGGAGCGAATTATCGGGTAGTAGAATTTTGACTGACTTCCTTTGGAAGTCGCAGAAGTTGCCAAAATTCACAACCCGACGTATCTGACATAGTAGGCAGAAATTTGGCTGGGATTTAGGGACCTATGGGCAGATGGATTTTCAAACTTCGGGCAGTA
>MWBW01000028.1 GCA_002069725.1 Firmicutes bacterium ADurb.Bin248
AGGCGGGGCTGAAAATGAAGGCGGACCATACCGGCCGCTTCGACATCGCCGCCCTGAGCCGGGAGTTTTTGTCCGCGGGAGAAGTGAAGCTTCTGAGCACGCTGGATGAAGCCTTGGGCGACCTGTTTTCCGGCCAGACCATACTGCTCGTTGACAGGACGCAAGAAGCGCTCTCCATCGGCCTGAGGAAGTGGGAGAAGCGCGGCGTCGGCGAGCCGCAGACCGAAACGGTGGTGCGCGGCCCGAGAGAAGGCTTTACAGAGACATTGCGCGTCAACACGGCGATGCTGCGCCGCAAGATCAAAAACGCGAACCTGCGCCTCGAGACGATGAAGATCGGGCGGCAGACCAACACGGACGTCTGCATCGCATACATCGAAGGCATCGTCAAGCCCGGCTTGATCGACGAGCTCAAAAAGCGGCTGGACGCGATCGATACCGACTCCGTGCTTGATTCGGGTTATGTCGAGGCATACATCGAGGACGCGCCGTACTCCATTTTCCCGACCGTGGGCAACAGCGAGCGGCCGGATACCATCGCGGGCAGGCTGCTGGAAGGCCGCGCGGCGGTTATCGTGGATGGCTCTCCCTTTGTGCTGAGCGTGCCCGCGGTATACATCGAATACTTCCAATCTCCCGAGGACTACTATATCCGCACGTATTACGCATCCGTGCTCCGAATCATCCGCGTGTTCAGCTTCCTCATCACGATACTCGCGCCCGCGCTGTACGTCGCCATCACGACTTTCCATCAGGAGCTCATCCCCACAAAGCTGCTTTTTACCATGACCGCCGGGCTTTCGGGCGTGCCTTTTCCCGCACTGGTGGAAGCGCTGATTATGCAGGTCATGTTCGATATACTCAAGGAAGCGGGCATCCGGCTCCCCAAGCCGGTCGGCAGCGCCATCAGCATCGTCGGCGCGCTCGTCATCGGCCAATCCGCGGTTTCGGCGGGGTTGATCGGGCCGTTTATGATCATCGTGATCTCCATCACGGCCATATCCAGCTTCGTGGTTCCCGCGCAGACGGATTCCCTGTCGCTGATGCGTTACATATTTTTGCTGCTCGCGGGATTCCTCGGCGGCTTCGGGGTCATCATGGGCCTTCTGTTCGCGCTGACCTATCTTGTTTCGCTCAAGTCGTTCGGCACGTTCTATCTTTCGCCGATCCTTCCGCTCAACAAGCAGGGCATGAAGGACTGCTTTGTGCGCATGCCGCTCTGGATGATGATGAAGCGCCCCTTTACCCCGGCGTCGGAAAACGACGTGCGCCGCGGGCCGCGCGAAGCTTTTTCGGAACGGAAAGGAGGCTGATGCGTTTGCATGGGAGGTTGAAAACGATTGCCTGCGCGGCTCTCGCGGTGTTGGCGCTGTTCTCGGCGGGCTGCCAGAGCGCGCGCGAACTGGGCGATCTGGTCATCGTGATGGGCATCGGCATGGACGGCGACCGGGAAGAGCCGGGCAACATCAAGCTTACCGCGCAGATCGTGCTGCCCGAAAAGATATCCTCGTCCCAGGACGGCGGGGCGTCCTCATCCGGCTCCGAGGGCCCGTATTATAATCTGGGCAGCTCCGAAAAGAACACGTTCGAAGCCGTACGCGGGTATACGCACATGGTGTCGGGCAAACTGTATATCGCGCATACGCAGGTTTTTGTGATCGGCAGCGAGATGGCCAGGGAGGGCATCGCGCCGTATCTCGACTTTTTCACGCGCGCCAAGGAAACGCGCCCCACCGCCAAAATCGTGATATCGGAAACGACCGCGAGCGAAATGCTCGGCGTGAAGCCGCAAAAGGAAATGCTCCCCGCGATCCACATCTCCCAGCTTGTGGAAGGGCAGATGGTCAACTCGCAATCCAAGGAAATCACGCTGCTGGATTATGTGAAAGCCATGCAGAGCACGACCGCCTCGTTGATCGCGCCCATTTTGCGGATCGAGGAAAAAGAGGGCAAACAGGTGCTCTCGGTAAGCGGCATGGCGGTATTCAAAGAGGACAAAATGGTGGGGGAACTCAGCGGGGACGAAACGCGCGGCGTACTGTGGGTGATGGGAGAGATTCGCAGCGCGGTGATTAACGTGGAGATCGCGGGCGGCATCGCCTCGTTCGATGTGCTCAACGCGAAAAGCAGCGTATCCCCGACGGTTTCCGGCGGCAAAGTGGCCGTGAAGATAGACGTTGCCGCATCGGTCAAGCTTGCGGAGCAGACCTGCGAGGAAAACCTCGCGACCCAGGATCGCATCAAGGAGCTTCAAGCGCTCGCGGGCGAAGCCATCCGCAGCGAAATCTTGCTGGCGTATCAAAAAGCGGCGTCGCTCAAAGCGGATGTGTTCGGTTTCGGCGAGATGATTCACCATCGCGACAAGGCGAGCTGGCGCGAAATCGAGCCGGATTGGGACAGGCTGTTTCCCGAGATCACGCTGGACGTCAACGCCGAGGTTACGATCAAATCGGTAGGCTCTCTGGAAAGACCGGCATGGGACAAAACGGATGAGGAGTAACGAGGATTTGAGAAGAGCGGAGACAAAGGCATGGCGCTGCTGATCATTGCATTTTTCAGCCTGTGCGCTTTGATCGAAATCCCAAGGCTGGCGCGGGCAAAGAGAACGAAGGAACTCGTCTGGTTCTGCGTCTTTTCCGCAATCGGCCTTACGCTTTTCATGCTGCTTCTGGCGAGCGTAAAAATACCCGGCCCCATCAAGGTAATCATGGGATGGCTCGACTGGATCGGGCTGCACTATCCCGCGTAAAAGGGAGAACACGATGAACGATGAACTGAAAACGTCGCAGCTCACGCCGCTGACCATCAGCTTTATACTGGGATCGGCGCTGCTGATCACCATGGTCGACGGCATCACCGCGCACGACACGTGGATGGTCGTGATAGCCGGGTTTGTCCTATGTTTGCCGTTCCTGCTGATTTACGCGCACCTGGCCAAACGCTTCCCCGGCAAAAGCCTCATCGAAATGAACGACGTCATATTCGGCAAGGTCGTCGGCAAAATCGTTTCGGCGATCTATGTGGCGTATTTTTTTCTGCTGCTCACCTTCAACATCAACGACGCGGCGGGCTTTTACGTCGGTTACGTGATGCCGGATACGCCCGATATGGCGTTCCTGATCATATTCACGCTGGTTTGCGCCTTCGCGGTTCATAGAGGTCTGGTCGCGATTGCAAAAGTAAGCCTGGCTACAACGGCGCTTGCGGTCACCGTGGTCGCTTTGACGACGCTGATGCTGATCGGGAACATGGATTCTTCCAACCTGCTTCCTCTGTTCGACAAGCCCCTGATACGGTACGTGCAGGCGACGCAAATCGTCGTGGAGCTTCCGTTCCTGGAGATCGTCTCGCTGCTCATGGTCATGCCGCTGATCAAAGACAACCGGAAGCTGACGCGTTCCTGGATAACGGGGGCCGCCGTCGCGGCGGTGCTGATGCTTGCGATCGTGCTGCGAAACACGCTCGTTCTGGGAGGCGCTTCGAATATTCTCGGCGAGAATTCTTTCGAGGCGATCCGGCTGATCAACATCGGGGAATTCCTCACGCGCATCGAACTGCTCATCGCGATCAATTACACGACTTTTTTCTTCATTAAAATCAGCGTGCTTTACTATGTCACGCTCAACGGCATATCGCAGTTGCTGCGCCTGGAGCGCGCCAACGCGCTCATACTGCCGCTTGGCAGCATCGCCGTGGTGTTCGCGTACATCAAGGTGGATTCGGCGGTGATACACGCGATCTGGGGCGCGCAGTACGCGCCGGTGTTCTCCTTCCCATGCACCGTGTTCTTCCCGCTGCTCATGCTCATCGTCGCGGCGCTCAGAAAACTCAGGACGCCGCCGCCCGACGCTTTGCGGCAGCAGGAGATTAAGCCCGAACCGTAGACCGATCGCCGCGGAATCGCGCGGAGGGCTTTTTCAGCATTTCCAAAAGCATACGGAACGTCCCGCAGATCCCCCGCGGCTGATCTCCGGCCATGATGCGGGAAGCTCACAGGGCGTTTTTAAGGCCTTCGAAGTCAAGGTAATCCTCGACGAACTGCTTGCGCAGGAGCTCGGGCGGAATGAACTCGTTGTATTTCCCGTCGATCTGCACCTTGTCGGGCAGCGGCAGGTCATATAGGTCGAGATCCCGGCGGAGTATGTCCGCGATGATGCCCTCCAACTCCTCTTTCGTGCCGCTGAATACGACCTCGAGGTAAACGCATGTGATCCAGGGCAGCTTGCTTTTGATCTTGCGGTGAAGCAGCGCGTAATGCAGCGTCATCAGCTGCCGGGTGCCCACCCAGGGGAAAACGGCGAATTTCTTGTCGGAAAGCGGCGTCACGAGATTCTCCAATATGCCGCTGTTCCGGGCGATGTATTGGATCTCGTTCAGCCGCTCCCGGCAGCGCTCGCTGCAATACGGGTACGCTTCATCCGTTTTCAGCACGCTTCGTATTTTTTGCACGAGCACGGTGTGAAGCTCGGCGTTGAAGTCCACATCCCAGTCCACAACGGAAATCCCCGGAACCCGTTTTACGAAAATGACCTTGGATTTGACGTTCACATCCACGGTCTCCCACGCCATCCCCGCCAGCGAAAAACGGACGCCGACCGGGTAGACCTTGTCGACCGTACCGATGGTGCGGTTTTCGTCTTTGACGAGCAGATATTCGGGCGCGAGGAACACCGTGAGGAATTTGTGGCTGTTGACCACCTTTTCCCCTTCGCGGCCTATGATCAGCCCGCCCTGCTCGGTGCGCTGCAGCTGATCCGTGTCGATCAAATGGGTGAGCAGCAGTTTATAATCGGCCTGCGGTATGTTTTTGAAGCAGCCCAAAGAAAGCACCGTTTGGGCAAGCGCCGCGGGGGACATTTCCCCGTTGCTCTTCAAACAGCTCATGGTCTGATGGTATAGGAGATTATACGCGTGGTTCTGCGGGGGGATGGGCTCGATCCAGCGATCCCTGAGATAAAGCTCGATGATGGCGACGGTGCGAATGAACTCCCAGTTGATCGGGCCGAGTATGTCGGCGGAATTGATCTTGATGCTCTCGACAAACGTAAAAAGCAGCTGGGGAATCTGCCCGCGCCGCCCGCAGCGCCCCAGGCGCTGCGCGAAGCTTGAAACGTTGAGCGGCGCGCCGACCTGAACGGCCTGGTCGAGCGAGCCTATGTCGATGCCAAGCTCCAGCGTTACGGTGGCGCCGGTCACGATTTTCTCGTCGGCCGATTTCATTTCGTCCTCCGTGTTTTCCCGCAGCAGAGCCGAAACATTGCCGTGGTGGACGCGGTAAACATCCGGCGCCTTGTTTTTCAGGGCGATCTCGCGCAGATGCGCCATGACGAATTCCGTCTCTTCCCGGCTGTTGGTGAAGATGATGGTCTTTTTATCCAGCGTCTGCTTAAAAAGATATTCGTAATGCTCGCGGTCGCCCATATCGCCGGAGGCGACTTTGACGACGTTGCCGCTGCCGTCCCTCTCCACAAGATCGCGTTCGTCGGCATAATTCACGAAGCGTTCGATATGCAGCCTGACGCGCTTCTTGCCTTCTTCTATAACAGGGGCCGCGCATTCCCGCCCGGTGCCGGTGTTGAGCCAGTTTTGGGCGAGCGACACATCCCCCAGCGTGGCGGAAAGGCCGACCCGCCGCGGGTTGACGCCGGTCAATTGCTTGAGGCGTTCGAGCACGCACAAAAGCTGCAGGCCCCGGACGTCCCGCATGAAATAATGGACCTCGTCGACGACGACAAAACGCAGGTCCGAAAACATGGCAAGACATGCGCCGCGCTTGTTGGTGATCAGGCTCTCGAGGGATTCCGGCGTGATTTGCAGCAGGCCTTCCGGTTTTTTTACGAGCTTGTTTTTTAGGTTGAGCGAGGCGTCCCCGTGCCACTTCGTAACGGGGATGTTGGAGTCCAGAAGAAGCTGCTCCAGCCGCTTGAACTGGTCGTTGATCAGCGCTTTCAAAGGCGATACGTACAGTACGCCCACCGAACCCGAAGGCTTATTGTACAATTCCGTGAGGATCGGCAAAAAGGCGGCTTCGGTCTTGCCCGTGGCCGTTCCGGAGGAAAGCAGCAGATTCTCGTCGCTGTCGAAAATGACTTCGCAGGCGGCCACCTGGTTGCCCCGAAGCTCCTCCCATTTGTTTTGATAGATAAATTCCTGGATAAAAGGCGCGAGCCTTGAAAATGCGTCCATACGTTATACCTCAAACTCGCGGAATTCGCTGTGGATATCCTCCTCGGAAAGCCCGCCTTTGGCCAGCTCAAAGTTGTTGTCCCCCAAAATATCGCAAACGTTTTTGTGCGGATTCTGGTAAAGTATGTTGATCAGCTCGATGAAATCGCGGATGATCTCGCGCGGGGTAATGTGGGTTTCGGCGCCGACGCGGTTATATTCCACGGTGAGGAAGTAGACCAGCTCGTCATGCGACAACGCGGGCGTATAGTTGTACAATTGGGCGTGTATGTTCAGGAGCTTCTCCACGAGGATATACATCTCCTCCTGCGAAAGCATCTGCAGCCGGATGATGGGCGCGGACATATCCCTGATGTCGGCGCTCGCGAAATGCCCCTCCGCCAGCCTCGAGCGCAGCGCTTCGTAGCTGAACACGCCCTTGTATTTATCCTCGATGCACTGCGGCGTGCCGCCCATCAGAAAACCGATGTGCCTCGCTTTGCCCTGCAGCACGTCGTTGTATATGGTCAGCAGCTTTTCGTAATTGTTCGCCCGGGTGATGGAGTTCGGGATCTTGTAGATGTTGACCAGCTCGTCTATCATCACGAGCAAGCCCTTATAGCCCGCGCCGACCAGAAACGCGGCGAATATCTTCAAAAAGTCGTACCAGGTCTCGTCGGAGACGATGAAATTGATGCCCAAATCCTCCTTTGCTTCCTTGCGGGAAGGATACTCCCCCCGAAACCATTTCAAAACATTGGATTTCATGGCCGCATCGTCCCGCCTGTAAGCATTCCAATAAGCGGCGACGGCCTTGGCAAATTCGAAGCCGTTGACCATACCCTCCAGAGAGCCCGCGACCGCGTATATCCGCCTTTCAACCAGCTCGTCGAAATCGTCGCCATCCGCATTGCATTGGGCTTTCACGGCCGCCTGGATGTTGGAGATCCATTTTTCCAAAATCAACGGGAGCGCCCCTCCGTCGGGCTTCGACCTCGTGGAAAGGTTTTGGATCAATTCCTTATAAGTCGCCAATCCCTGGCTTTTGGTTCCGGCGAAACGGCGTTCCGGCGAAAGGTCGGCATCCACGACCGCAAAGCCTTTTGCCGTGGCGTAATTGCGGATGGTCTGAAGCAAAAAGCTCTTGCCGCTGCCGTATTTGCCCACGATGAAGCGGAACGACGCGCCGCCCTGTTCGATCATATCGATATCGCGCAGTAAGGCGGCGATCTCCTGGGCGCGGCCCACCGTGATATACTCGAGCCCCACGCGCGGCACAACGCCGCCTTTCAATGCGTTCATCAGTATGTTCGCGATCCGGTTGGGCACCTGACTTACCATGCGCATCCCACCAATTCCTTCAATTGATCCCTGTAATCGTCGTATATAAAGAATTCTTCGTCCATAAGGCTGTCGCCTATGAAATCCATGGCTTTTTCGTTGATTCCGTCGACCAGGACCTCGGGCATCACGCCGCGCTCGTCGGCAAACCGCCTGATTTCCGTCTCCCCGCGCAGCGCCGCGCACAAAGCCTCTGTTTCGGCTGCGGTCAGCGCTTGTTTGAACCCCTCCCAGGCGCCGGACAGGGGCGCCGGTTCAGGATCGGGCGGCGGCGCGGGAGGCATGTCCGGGAAAGCCGGCGAAGTAAAACCGGACGGCGCCGCGGCGGGAACAGATTGCGCTTCCTGCTCCGGCACGATCAGTTTTTCCTGCGTGGCCTGGGCTTCCCGCCTGATTTTGGACAGCGCGCCGCGATCCACCCGAACGACCGTCTTTGTCGCCTCCCTGTAAAACGCAAGCGCCGCGTCGCCGACGATCTGCTCAAGGGACAGCCCCGCCCCGTTCAGCCTGCCGAGCGCCGCGTGCGAAACGGCGCCGATGTTGGCGGAGAGCTTATACTTATATTTTGCGGCCTGCCTCAAAACGGATTCCATCCGCTTCATCGCGTAGCCGATCAACTGCCTGCCGCTTTCCGAAGCGGGAACCGTGCTGAAGGCCCAGTTGTTCCGGCTGCATATGTAGATTTCGTTTTCGGAAAGCACGACCCGCCTGTCCTTTTGCTTCATCCACGGGTAAAAAAGCGCATCCTTAAACGGCGTCCACGCGGACATTTTCTTTGCGGGCTGAAATACGGACCCGTCGAAATCCATGCCGTTTTCAGCGAAAACCCGCCGGAGCCTGTCGATCAGGAAGTAAAAACAATCCGCGCACAGCTTCGCGTTGCCGCCTGTGAAAAACGCGGATTTCCTGATGTCGTATTTTGAAACGGCGCAGAACAGATCGAACTCATCGCCCGTGTCCGCCATGTTCGGGTAATGCGCGGCGATGCCGTTTTGATCGGCGAACGCCTTGAACGAATGCGCAAGCTCGTAGTAAATATGATAATCCTTGAACCATTTCAATATATATTTGTCGACGGTTTTATTGTAAGCGCGGAACGCTTTCCAGAAAAACACCAGCTTGTCAAGACCGTCCCGCGGGTCGTCCACGCCGATGTTGTTGAGCAGTTCGTAAATATATATAAAAGCGTAGGACAGCGAGGTTTCGGCGACGTTTCCTTTCCTAACCTGCGTGCGCCAGGTGAAATACGTCCGGAGCTGTTCGTAGCCCATCATCTGATAATAAGGAAAATAAGCGGAATAGGGGACCGATTCGGCGTATTGATCCGCAAAGTCTTTCATAAACAGGCCTTGCTTATAAAAGATTCCGGCGTCCTGCTGCCGGGCGACCCTGTCGAAAAACCTCGAACCCGCGGGGAACAAAGGCCGGTCCTCTCTGGCGATATCCCTCATCCTGTAAAAGAGCTCCCGGATCTCATCCTTCTCGGGCGGTTCGATTTTCTGCGATTTCAATACGAATTTGCCGACGCCCGGTATGCCGCACGAATCATACTCGATCTCGTAATACAACCCGTCGGGGAGGGAGGCGCGGGCATTCGTCCCGGTTTGCGGCGACGCTTGCGCGGCCCCCTCCTCCCGGCTCTGACGCCGGTCGGGGATCTTAAACGGTTCGTATTTGTTTTCGATATGATATCCGTCCACGATATCCCCTTAACGCAAAAGGTCTACCCGACAACCTTTCCGAGAACGCGAAAATCGTCATGCTCCCGGATCGGGATGGGGGCGTAATCGGGATTCAGGGAAATCAGGTACCCTTTCCCAAGCTTCTTTAAGTATGCGTCGTGATTCAAGCAGAAGATACCGATGTCGCCTTCCGCCAGAGAGGGCTGCTCATGGACGAATATGATCTGCCTGTCCACAAAGCGCGGCGTCATGCTCTCGCCGCTCACCCTGAGCGCGTAATCGGCCGAGCCCGGCACGGTGCTTTCGACCTCGATCATCTCATGCCCGCCGCCGTCGAGGTAATTGCCAAGGCCTGCCGATACCGGCATGTCGTATAGGCGCAGCAGCCTTTTTCCGGCGAACGCTTCGCGTATATCCATGACACGGCAAATATCGCAAATCGCGAGGAAAGATTCGACCGAAGGCTTCGAAGCCCCGGTTTCCCATTTGCAGATCGTATATGTCTTAACGTCGAAACCCTTTTGTTTCAGGAGCCCGGCCAGTTGCGCGCGCGACAGTTTCGCGGCCTCCCGAACTTCCTGCAACCTTTTTGCCAGGTTCATACCGGCGCCTCCTTCCTCTCCCTTACTATACACGCATTTTGGCAAAAGGCAACAGAAGAATTGCAGGAACTGCAATAACCGGGCGCGCCTGACGCAGCTTCTGCTGCGTTTGATTGTGAACCGCTTCCCCTGCGTACGGCGGCCTTTCTTCATCCGCGCATGCCCGCGGGCACGGGCTTGGTTTGGCTCGAAGCGCCCCATGCCGGGCAAGCGGCGCCGAAAACCCGGTTTCACGCGCTCGCCGTGCGCGCGGCGAGGTTCAATACAGGCTTAAAAGATAATGGAATGGATTTGCCTGATAAGCAGGGTTTTGATGGAAATCGAGAGGGCCTCGTAAAAGGTTTCGAACGCGGCGTCGGGAGCAAGCAAGAGATGTATTTTATTGACCCTGTAACGGATGGTATTCTTGTGGCAGTTCAGTTTTGCCGCCGTAGAATCATAGTTGGCGTCCGAACGCACGAAGGCGATCGCCGTCTTCATCATTTCGCCGTCGTGGAAGATCGGGTTCAGGAAACGTTTCATGAACTCATGCAGGGACGGGGTGTTTATGATCGGGATCAGGAACTGCAGCGTTCCTATTTGATTGTAGGAGATCTCCCCGTGTTCCAACACCTGCGCCGCGATGCTCGCATAGTAGGATTCCTTTACGCACGTCGCAAGCCCGGCGCCCGTGAGGTGTATGTCGCTGTGAGAAATCAGCGTCGCATCCGTAGGGCATACGTAGCTGGAAAAGATCCGCCTGACACAAAAATCAAACCGGAGCGGGTTGTTGTCCGGCATGGTCGCAATGATCGCCAGGCCATTCATGAACTTGCACAGCGCCACTCTTCCGTAATCCGCATCCGCGGAGCGGAAACGCCGGATAATGTTGTCCACGCTGCCCGTAGAGTTCAAATCGATTTCGGAGAGCATCGTCACCCGCGCGTATTTATTGAACATCGACGAAATACCGATGGTATACCTTGTAATCTCATCCTGCGATAAGTTCTTGGATATCATCTCGGAAAGATAGTTGGCGTTTTTCAGGATGTCCTTGTTCAGCCGGACCGCGTCCTCGATGTCCACGATGATCTCGCGGAACGTGATGTTGTCGTCAAAGCGGAAAATCGGAAAATTGTTTTCATCCGCCAGGGCGCAGACCTCGCGCGGAAGGCTTTGAAAGAAAACCGTTTTATAGGCAAGCCCGCTCACGCCGCATTCGATGAGCCTGCGCAGCGTTTCGTACAGCTTCTTCTCATCATCGCGGGCGAACAATAGGCTGGAAACCACAAAGCTGTATCGATCAAACAGGTCCTCCGAATACGTGCCTTTGTTTTCCCATGCGAAATCGAGCATATCCACCATCTCGACAGAACTGTTCAGCCCGTTCTGTCCGGCGATCGGGATAAAGCCCGCGGCGCTTTTCAATGATAAAATATCCTTTACGGTAATAGCCATATATCCCTCGCAAGTGCTGCTAAAGGCATTTTATCATAATGATGCAAAATATGAAAACCGCGAAAAACGCCCCGATAGACAGATACGATCCGCCGGCTGATTCCTGAATCGGATCGTATCTGCCAAAGTAAGGTTTTTCCGGCGCGTCAGCGCGCTCTCCCGGGGCTACCTTTCGCCGGTCTGCGCATAACGGATGATCTGCTCGGCGCTCATGCCGGCAAGCCCCAGGCTTTCCGCATTCCTGCAATGCTCGCCATGCGTCAGGTCCAGGCCGAGGACGGCTTCGCACACGTCGACGATCAGTTTGGACTTCGATACGTCCACACCTATCTGCCGCCCGACATCCACCAGCGGCACAAGGCCCATGCCCACGTCCTCCGTGATATATCTGGCCGTGTACAGATCCGTTGGAGCATAGATATGCGTGTACGCGTCGCACGCGCGGAACACATCGCATAGCGTCTGCTTGCCGTACACGCCGTACTCCGCCTCATACTGCTGGTATAGGTCGAACAGCTCGACGTTGCGCGCCAGGCCCAGCTTTTCGCCGACGGCGATTCGTTCCCGATCCATCAGTTCCATATACCGGCCAAGCGTCGGGGAAACGGCCTTCTGCATGAAGGAGAACTGCTCGCCGCTCTCGATCCACCCAACGTTGAGTATGGCCGGCAAAGGATGAACCGTCGGATTGGTGTTGTCGATCGCCGTCGCGATCACGCTGCTTACGAACTGGGCCTCGGGGATAATGTCCGTGATCAGCCCTTTGATCTTATCCAGATGGATGGCCGGGAATGCCGAAACGAGTATCCTGTCCTTTTTGGCGCCTATGAAAACGGTGCCGATTTCCCGCATGCGGCATGCGAAAAGCAGAACGTTGCTCTCCGCGATCACGACGTCGTCCGTATAGCCATAGTCCGCCAGCGCCCGTTTCATGGCGAAACTGCCGAACGTCGCACCCGGGTTTATGAAAATCAATTGATTGGGTTTGAGGCATTTCGCGAGCTTGGCGGCGATTTTCCGGTGATGCGTGGAAGGGTTGATGACGATGATGACCTCGGCGCCGTCGATCACCCTGGCCATATCGACAGACGCGTCGTGAAACTCGATCTTCTCGTTCAAAGCGCCCGTAAGTTCGATGAAACCCTTTTTATTGATGGCGTCCACCGTCTCCGAAAACGCATCGTACAGCCGCACCTGATGCCCATGGAATTTGAAATAGGCCGCGAAAGCCTGCCCGCCGTTGCCCGCGCCGAGTATTGCGATTGCTCTTCTCATTTTCTTCCTCCTGCTGTTTGTGCTCCGAGCGGATCAGAACGGACCGTAGCCGGTTATGACCGCGATTGCCAGGATGATCATGACCCACACGGTCCATTTGATCACCAGCGGGCACACGAATTTGAACCATTTCTTGAACGAAATGCCGGCGATGCCGATACAGGCCATGGTGGTCGCATGGGCGGGAGTGATCAGGTTCCAGAATCCGTCTCCGCACTGGTAGGCAAGGACCGCGGTCTGCCGGCTCAGTCCGCTGAGGTCGGCGACCGAGGACATGATCGGCATGACGGCCGTAGCCATGCCGGAAGACGACGGTATGACGAAGTTGACCAGGCCCTGCATGAGATACATGCCCCAGGAGGCGAATATGGAGTGCATGTGAGAAAGCGGCCAGGAAAGCCAGTAGATGATCGTATCGATGATGCCGCCGTTCTGCATCATGATCAGCACGCCGCGGGATAGAGCGACCACAAGCACCGTTCCGGCCATGCTCTTGGCGCCGTCCATGAACGCGTTCATGGTGGCGTTGAAATCGCCCTTATAATAGATCATGCCTATGACGATCGCCATGGTCATGAACAGGGCCGCGATCTCCTCGAAGAACCATTGATATTTCAGCACGCCGAATATCAAAACCCCGATTGTCAGCAGCAATACGCCGAGTATCACGTAATCGAGCTTGACCATCGGACGCTGGTCGCCGATGAGCGATTTGTCCGGCACATAATCCTCAAAATCCCTTTGTATCTCCCCGGCTGCAAGCATTTTCTTGTACTTTTTGCTATAGACCACGACATGGTGGACCGCGATCGCCAGAGCGCCCACGCCGAATATGATGCGGAGCCCTATGCCGGAGAACAGCGGCAACTCGCAGATACCCTGCGCGATGCCCGTGCTGAAAGGATTCATTACGCCGGATGTATAACCGGCGTATACGCCGACCAGAACCATGGATACGCCGACGATCGGATCGAATCCCATTTGGATGGCGACCGCCACGAGCAACGCCACAAACGGGATCGTTTCCTCAGCCATGCCGTACGTGGCGCCGCCAACGGCGAACACCACCATGACGAGCGCGATGAACCAGCCCTCTTTGCCGCGGAATTTGCCGATCATTTTCATGAGGCCCGCGGATATGGCGCCCGTTTTGTTGATAATGCCGAAAGCTCCGCCGCACACAAATACGAATGCGATTAAACTGCCGGCTTCGATCACGGCATTATAGAAGGACGCGAACAGCTGAACAAAGGTGATCGGCGTTTTTTCGGTAACCGTATAACTGCCGGGGACAACAAGCGTCTTTCCCAAGGCTTCGTCGGTTTTTCTTTCGTATGAACCGGAAGGAATAATGAACGTCAGAATCGCGACCAGGAGAATAATCAATGCCAACAGCGTCACAGTGCTTGGAAACTTGAGTTTCTTCCCGGGCTTGACGGACTGTTCCATAATGTACCTCCATATTAAGTTTTGATACGTGCACGTATGATCGAAATGATTATAACCCAAGTTCACTGATTTGTTTTTGTATATAAAAAAAGTAAATGTTCATATTTTGAATCTTCTACAATTTATGATCCGGCAGCCGGAATATCGGATCAACCGGAATCCCCGGCGAGGATAGCAAACCATTTTTTTGCCGCGCCTTACCTCTCAAGCAGTTCGGTATATGTGACCACCTCGAAAACCGCCTCGTTTTCCTTGAGATACGCGAGCAGTTCTTCCAGTTTTTGCGGAGAATACGTCATATTGGCCGGGTCGGCGCCCTCGGCGAGCTTATGGAGGTTGAGCAGTATGTCCCGCTCCTCCCGGCGGCCCTCGGCGAGCTGCTCCTTGACCGCCTCCACGGATAAGTCCGTTTCCATATGGATGGTTTTCACATGATAGTAATCCGCGTCGTCCCCGCTGAAAAGCAATATGTTGTCCGACGTGCGCACGCTGTGGTAGCCGTTGATCATCAGCAGCCTGATCAGGTACGGATTGCATTCCCCGTAAGGCACGATCGCCATATCCATACCCTCGGAAAAGCCTTTGTGCTCAAGCCAGTCCCTTGCGCGCTGAAAGTCCCGGAGCAGCTCCTCGCTGCGCTCGTACATGTTCGGCGCATGCGAGTAGGAGTGGTTGAGGATATCCCACCCGTCCATATACAGCACGGCAAGCTGCGCATACCTCATGTATCCCTCCTGCCTTGCCATGCCACATATCATGCCGACGCTGCCCCTGCAGCCGTACCTCTTCAAAAGCGGATACGCGGTGCGGTATACGGACTCCCATCCGTCGTCGAACATGAACACCACCCGCGTGCGCCCGTCGCGGGCGGCCGCGGCGCGCGCGCCGTCCCGCGAAGACAGGCTCATCCATACGGCCACGCCCGCGTCCAGCACGCCCTCGCGAACGAGCGCGTAGGTTTTCGGATACATGAACAGCGAAAGGCACATTGCCAGCGCAATCACCGCGAGGCTATACTTTCTCAATTCGCTCCCCCTCCGCCGGCATCCGGGATTTGCTCAAACGCCGCGCACAGCTTCGTCGCGCCCTCCATATGAAAGACGATCGTCGCCTCGTCCGCTATGATATCTCCCTGCCAGCCGGCAAACCTGTATCCCGGCGCGGGCAGCGCTGTAAGGGTGAGCGCGAATTCCCTGAAGTAAAAGCCGCTCCACGGGTATGCGTCCGGCTCGATCGAATTCACCTTCACCGCGCCTGCGCCCGTTACCGTGACGCCGAGCTCCACCGCCTCGCTCAGCCCGAACTGCTCCTGCAAATGCTGCCGCACGAAGCGGGGACGGTTCCTGGCGTATTCCCGCATGCGCTCGATCTCGCTGCGGTAGTTTTCGAGGCTGCGGCGGTGCAGGTTCCATCTGTCGATGTGCTCCTGCACGTAGGGGAGATACAGCGCCTCCATCTCATCGAGGCGGGCAAGCGCGCGCTCGGGGCTGAAATTGCTGTTGAGCAGGTCGGCGAAGCGGCATATGAAGCGGCTCCTGAAATCCTCGTTGGTCAGGAGCGTACGCAAAACGAGCGTCAGCTCCGGAGGGTTGTACCATAACGTGCTGTCTACGGCGACCGCCTGCGCGAGCAGGCTGCTCTCGTAGCTCTTTCCGAAAAGGCCGAACCCCCGGTCCAGGTCGTAAACCAGCCAGCGCCACCTGCCGTCGTGCCCATATGGGGCGCCGGGCAAGTAAACGGGCGTGCGCTTGCGCCAGATGCGCACGTTGTTCGCGATCCAATCCTCGTTGCCGCAATAGATTTCCAGCGCGTTGTAATCGATGTAGTTGTCGATGTCTATCTGCGTCTGCACGTACGCGTAGTTGCTCGCGTCTCTCATATCCTGCGTCTGGATGAAGCGGTACAATTTGTTGTAAGGCATTTCATCGCCGGCAAAGCCCTCCTGCACCTCGTCGCCGATGCCGCCCGTCGGGTTGGTGACGATGACCGCGTCCGCCTCGTCGAAGCCGTATTTATCCGCCAGATAGCGCGCGCTGTACAGGGTCCTGATGTTGTAGATGCCGTAATACGCGCCGTTGATATACGCGATGCAAGGCTGCGACTCCTGGGTGTCCAGGCTGTCGGGGGCAAGGCTTTGTATAAAGGCGTCGCGAAAAAACGAATAACCGGAGTCGGTCGCGGAGTTCCGGAGGATGACGCCCGTCAGAGGCTTGTATGCCTCCGCCCCGCCCGGGAAAAAATCGTAATAGAACGCGTCCCTGTCGTCATAATCGACGCTCGCAAGCAGCCTCAGGCTTTTGTTCAGGCGGGAGAGCGAATAACCGCCGTGCGTCCTGACGCCGATGTTCTGGGAAATGCATAGCGAGCCGTCCGGCTCGAAGAACTCGAGATGCCCCGGCCTTTCCCATTGCTTCCCTTTCTGGTTGTAATTCGCGGGGATCCCCAACATGGCGCCGTCCTCCGGATGCGACGAGAGCCAATCCTCATAAACCTTGCCGGAGACATAGATGCCCGTTTCATAATCGAACAGGTGCACGGGGTCGATCGCGAGCGACACGACGGGGATGCCGTATCGGGGCGTCCCGCTGTCGGAAACAAAGTACGTGGCGGTTGAGATGGCGCTTTTCGGATATCCGTGCCTGAAGGCGCGCGCACGCAGCACGACGGGCGCGGCCTGAACATCCAGCGCGATCGGCCCGGCGTACGGAAGGGAATCCCTGTCGGGTTCCGAGCCGTCCAGGGTATAGAAAATCTCCGCGGCGCCGTCGTCATGCGTCAGTTCGAGCGCGGTCGCGCCCTTGTAGCAGCCCGCGGGCAGGCTGAAAGAAACGTCGCTCAGCCTTTGTCCCTGACCTTGCGGCGCGAGAGGCTCGCTTTCGTTCCGCGCGCCTGCGGTGCCCGCGTCGAACCAGAACAGGCTCTCGCCGCCGTCCGGCAGGCGGCCGTAGGAGATGTTCTCATGCATGTCACCGAACAGAAGCGCCGCTCTCCACTTGTGGCCCGGCGAGGTCAGTATCACGAGGCAGTCGTTGCCGCGCAGCTTGAAATTGCAGTGCGCGCTCCCGCTTCCCGCCTGGTAATCCTTGCCGGAGGTCCAAACCACCACAAACGAATCCGGCTCGAGCGTCATCTCGGGGAAGCGCCACATGTAAGGGTTTTGCGCGTCGGTAGACAGGCCGAAGCCCTCGAGGGCCACCGGGGCGTCCGACGTGTTGTATAGCTCGATAAAGCCATGGAAGCCGCCGTCGTCCGCCTTGAGGCACCCTCTGTTCTCCACCATCACTTCGTTGATGACGATCGGATACTGCTCCACCGTCTGCGCGCTTCTCAGGGCGGATGCGAAGAGCCCCCCCTTGAGTCCGCACCACAGCGCCACGCAAGCGCAGGCCAATGTAAACCCGATCCGTCCCGCGTGTTTTTTGATCATAGCGCGGCCCTCTAGCCGGTCACCTCTCCCTGGAAGGAAACGAGATTCACGGCCTCCACGCCCGTTTCCGCGCCGCCCGAAAGATGCTCCATGAGCGCCTGCGCCTTCTGTCGTTTCAAAAACACCTCGTAGGTGATTTCAACCTGGCTGCCGGTCATGTTCTGCATGCGCAGCTTGTGCTTGATGCCGTAGCTCGAAAGGACCCGCTCCGCCGCCTTCTGATCCACAGTTCTGCCCTTGAGCACAAGAAGGTAGCAGGAATCCGCATACACGGCCCTGCTGAAGACGAATACCATGGCCGCGATGAAAACGCTGCCGATCGCGGCGATCAGAAAAGCGCCCGTGCCGGACGCGAGCCCCACGCCGATCGCCCAGAACAGGAAGGCCAGATCCCGCGGCTCCTTGACCGCGCTCCTGAAGCGCACGATCGACAGCGCGCCGACCATGCCCAGCGAGATCGCGAGGTTGCTGCCGATGAGCATGATGATCATCGATGTCGTCATGGCGACCGTCAGTATGGATACGTTGAAGCTCAGGGAATACAGCACGCCGGTGAACGTCTTTTTATACACGAAAAAAATGAAAATGCCAAGCACCGTCGTGATCGCCATATTAAAAGCGATGGTTTCGATGGTGTACGCGTTGCTCCCCTCCGTAAGATACCGAAAAAGATCGACCTCGCTCATAATTTCCTCCTATATGTGTATTGTCTGGCGGGACAGTACATATTTGCTCACGGACGATATCTGCGGCGCGAGATCGGACAGGACGCTTCTCACGCAGCCGGGCAGTGCGTGGTAAAATTTGACCTCGAGTATGCGCGCCTGCCCGCTGAGCACCGGCACCCGCGGCATGTCGCTGCAAAAAAGCGCGCGCGGCTCCAGCGAGGCCTGAAGGCACCGGTCTATGGTGACGCGTATCCCTTCAAACGGCAGGTAAAACGCCTTCCTGACATAATCGATCAGGATGACGGGCCGCAGCTGCTCCGCGTGATGGCACGCGTAAAACGCGCCGGCCGCCCGTTCCCGCAGGCCCGAGAGCGCCCCGAAATCGCCGTTTGCGAGGCGCAGCGCGGCCGGCCTTCCGATTTCCGCGCTCTGCTTATGGACGTAGGGGCCGCTTTTGCTTTTCAGTTCCAGCCTGGCGTAATCGGCCTGCGTATCGTAAATGCGGATGCGGAATTTTTTCCGTTCGGAAATACCGCCGAGCTTTTCGTAATAATCCCTGTTGGCCGCCGTATCGAAATACAGGCTCCTTATCCAATATTCCCCATGCTCGTCCGCGTTCTCGTCCACGTGCATGATGCTCTTCAGATACATGCACAGAAGATGCGCGTCCCGCGCATTCACATAATACTTTACCTCGTGACGGTAGATATCGCTTGTCCGCTCCCGTTGCGCTTCCATGCGTTCCCCCTCGCTTAAAGCATATAGGCGTTGCTCGTGCGCTTGAGCTTATCCCAGCTCCTGCGCTTGAGAAAATATGAAACGGTGCCCCTGACGAAAAAGGTGATGCGCAGAAAGCTGAAGAGCGTCAGGTCCATCCATGTTATCAGATACAGGGAACCTGTTTTGGTCCTCCTGCGCCCCGCGCGCGCCGCTTCCTCCGCCCGGAAGGTTTGGGGCCCCCGCCTGACCGCGCGCCGGACGGCGACCACCGAATTGAGTATGTTGAAAAGCACGGCAAGCGCGGCAAAGAGCAAAAACAGCTCGGGCATCCCATAGATCAGCCTGAGGGAAATCAGGATATAATTGACAAAAAAGGTCAGCACCGCCATGCTTCCGCTGAACGCCGCGTCCATCAGCATAAAAAAGCAGACGGGCGTTTTGAAGATCTGCCGCACGAGGAACCTTTTGTTGTTCATGATTGCGTCGAGAAACGCCTTTTGCCACCTGACCCGCTGCCGCTTGAGGTCCCGCCAGGTTTCGGGGCATTCGGTATAGCAGATGGCGTCCATGTTGTAGGAAATGCTTTTGTTTTTCCGCTGCGCGTATTCCTGCAGGCGGATGGTGATATCGATATCCTCCCCGAGGCCGTCCATAAAACCGCCGATCGCTTTGAGGGCGTCCTTGCGGAAAACGCCGAACGCGCCCGAGATGATGCTCAGCGCGTTGTTGACGCAGAGCGAGGGCTTGTAGATATAAAACCCCTTGATAAAGTCCAGCGCCTGTATCGCGATAAGAGGCTTCTTGCGGGCTTCCATCAGGAAGTATTGCATTACGTGCACCGCGCCGCCGGACGCGATCATGTCCTTGTCCTGAAAGGAGCAGTTCATGATGTTCAGCGCGTTTTTTTCCAGCACGCTGTCGCCGTCCAGCGTCACAACCAGCTCCTTGCTGCAGAACCGGATGCCCATGTTCAGGCTCGACGCTTTGCCGCTGTTCTGTTTGTCGATCACAAAGATCCGGGGATGCTTTTTCGAGCGGTAGATTCCCCGCGCGCCCGGAATATGGGCGAACCCGGGGCGCGCATACGGCTCCAGCTGCAAAGCTTCAAACAGGATCCGCAGCGTCTCGTCCGTGGAGCCGTCGTTGACGAATATGGCCTCGTAGTGGCTGTATTCCAGGTTCAATATGCCCCGGATGGTGTTGTGTATGATGGGCGCTTCGTTGTAGCAGGGGATGATCAGCGAAAAGCCGAGGTTCCGGGCGGGCTTCCTTTCGGGGTCCTGCCTGTATCTGAAGGAGCATATGAAGTGCAGCATGGCAAAAAACGTGCTCAGGAACGTGAGCAGCGTCACAATCGCCGTGATCATCTCGCGCCGCTCCAATCCGCGTCGATATCGATGGCTTCCACGATAAAGTTCGCGGGAAAAACCGTTTCCTCATCCGGCGTTCCCGGCCACACGCCGCCGACCGCCATGTTGATGATCAGATACATCGGCTCGTCGGGTATGTTGTCTTCGCGCGTAAGAACGCATATGCCGTCGATATACCAGCTCAGCTCCTCCGGCGTCCAAACCAAACTGATCACGTAGCTCGCTTGGGGCTCCACGCGCTCGCTGAAGTACGCGCGCTGCCGGCTTTCGCCCTCCAAATAATGCAGCACGCCGTAAAACGTGTCCGGCTCGCTGCCGATCATCTCGAAAACGTCGATTTCCGGCCGGGGCTTATCCTCGACGGGCAGGAACCAGATCGCCGGAAAAAGCCCTTTTCCTTCGGGAACCCTGATGGTGAATGAAAATCTGCCGTACAGGAAGCACGCGTTGCTCTCGACCATGCCGGAGGTATAGCTTTTACCCCCGCGCGCCTCTATCCTGGCGGACAGGATGACGCCGTCGTCCCAAATCACCACGTTGCCCGGGGAATAATACTGCAGCTCTTCGTTGTAGCTCTGCGGCCGCTCGATGGCGCGCCATTGCCCGATGGGCGACGCCTCCGGCTCGCCCGGGACCGGAGTCGGGGCCGGGGCGGGAGTGGGGGGCGGGGTCGGCGCCGGGGTGGGCGCGTGAGTGGGGGAAGCGAGCTTCGCGGGTCGCGGCGGCATATGCTCCGCCGTGGCGCGCCGGTATCCCCCGGCGGCGTTTTGGACGCCCGCCGCGGACAGGAAAGCCGCCACGGGCAGTATGCCGCCTCCCTCCTCGGCCATGATGCTTTGCGCGCTCTCCAGCAAATACAGCGCGAACAGGCCGAACGTCGAGGCCACGATGGTTAAATACAGAAGGCTCTTAAAAATAGTTTTCATGTTTTCGCGCCCGTTTCTTTTACGCATGCGTGATTGACATCGATGCGGAGAACGCCGGTTTATGATCGTCATAAGTGCCGTATACGTGCCTTGCGTCCGAGCGGGTTCCGATCGCGGCGTTTTTGCCCGTTTCCGGAAGATCGCGAAACGTTTTTTAATTCGGCGCACGCTTTTCAAACCAGGATTTGGTCATTTTTACCAATATATTCCCGGCAAAGAACCGTGTCAAGGCATCCGATAATGTTGTATATATTGGGATAAAATTTGCGCTTTTTTTACATTGAAAGGAGTTGAGAATATCTCTGCCGCGCATGCCCAGACGCCTGCCGGCCCGCCCTCTGCTTTTCCTCCCGCCGACCGGCGCCGGCCCGGCGGGGGGGCTTATCGCGCGGCCGGCTGCGCCCCATACTCCATCCGCTTCTTTTACGGCGGGAGAATCCGGCGCGAAGGCCCGTTCAATTTTGCAGGCGGCGCGGTCCTAGCGCAGCAGTATGCTCACGATTTCGCTGTTCGTGCCGACCCGCATGGGCGTGCCCCAGGTGCCCGCGCCGGACGTAACGATCACATGCGGGCTGTCGGCATCCTTGCGATAATAGCCGTAGTCCACTTCGTATACGGCGTTCGTGATCAGGTTGGCCGGGAATATCTGCCCCTTGTGCGTATGCCCGGAAAGTATCAAATCGACTTCCCCGCCATACTCCGCGATGCCGGAGGGGTTATGATCCATCACGACGACGGGCATGTTCGCGCCGAGCGAAGCCGTAAAATCCATTACATCCTTCCTTTTCAGCCCCCCGAACCCCCCGATGGGCGACGCGTCCACGCGTCCCCATAGGACCAGCCGTTCATCGATCACGACACATTCGTCGTTCAACAGCCTGATATCGCTTTCTTCGAGCAAGCGCGCCATTTCATGAAACGTGCTCCCGCCGTCGTGGTTTCCCAAACAGGCATACACGCCGTATGTCGAAGCGATGCTTTTAAGCAGACCGATCGCTCTTTCCGGATTTCGTATCGTTTTATAATCGTTGTTGAAAATATCTCCGGCGATGCACACGATATCGGGTTCCAGGCCGTTGATGCCCCGCACGATGCCCTCGAGCCGTTTTTCGGAATTTACGGCGCCCAGATGCAGATCGCTGATCAGGACGATCTTCATGCCGCCGGAGAGAGCGCTCTCTTGCGTTCGAACCTCGTAGGACGCATAGTGGATCCGCTTCGCGTTGCGTATGCCGCAGCCGGCCAAACAGGCGCTCAGCAAAACCGCGCACAGCCCCGCGTAAAAACGGACGCCCGGCGGCGCCGGCGCCGGGACGATCCTCAGGATGCTTGCGAGCAGCAGCGCCATATCCGCCGCGAGCAAGAGCATGAACAGATATGCGAAAACGCCCATCCAATACGAGCCGATCCAGCTCACGAGCCCCTTGACGCCGGAGGGCAGAGGCAAAAAGCCGATGATCAGCGTTAGGGCAATCAAGATGTAGATCGCCGCGTACGCCGCCCCGTTCATGTGGGGGAAAAGAAACCCGAGGCACTGGAATATTCTTTTGCCGACATAATAGTTCGCGCCCGCGTAAAAAGACAGAACAAACGCGGCGCCGAACACCATCCCGATGTTCATAGCGTCCTTCCCCGTTCGCGCGCGGTTTTTTTGCCGATTGCTTCTCCCATCCTGACAATGGTTTCCTTATTCTGCCGCGTGTTCCGACAGACGGCCTCGTCGATTGCGACCGCGCCTTCCCGGAACAGCATGACGACGGTGGATCCGCCGAACTCAAACCTTCCCTTTTCGTCGCCGCGATGAAAAGAGCCTTGCGTCATATGGTTTGAAATACGCCCCACAAAAAGGGCCCCGACTTCCATTTGAATAATCTTGCCAAAGTTTTTCGTTTGCATTACCGTGTATTCTCTGGAATTTTGTCCGTAGACCTTATACCGCCCGCTCGAGATTGGGCGAACCGTGTGAAGCACGCCTTTGATCCTTTTCCAGCGGAGGATCTCCCCGTCGTCGATATAGGAATATCTGTGGTAATCATCCGGCGTCAGCCTGAAAATCAGGCATACGCCGCCGGCGAACGCGCGGGCGAGAGCTTCATCCGCGAGCAGGCCTTCGAGATCGTACACGGAATCCTTTATACGAAAAACGCTGCCGGCCTCGATCGGATACGCCGTCAGCTTGCCGTCGCAGGGCGCGGCCAGGTCATACGCGTCATCCGGAAAGGGCCTGAGCTCCTTTTTGATCTCCCGCGTAAAAAAATCATTGAAGGATGTATACGCTACATCCTTATAGTCATTCATATTAATCCTGTTTCGCCTCGCGAAGCCGCGGATAAATACCCGCGAGGCCGGGAGATCCATCAGCAAACCGAAGAATCCGGAAACGGGAGGCCTTATAAGCACGTGCAGCAGCGCCCTGCCCGGCAAGCTGTTATATAGGAAGTTCAGTGCGGGATTTTCCTTGCGGGATATCTCGCAGGTTTCATACGTTCCTGCCGCCATACCTATTTTCCGCCGGATAAACCGGATAAAAAGATATATATGACGACGGGAATCCCCATCAGGCAGATCGCGATCTGCGAGCGCCCCCTCGGCTTGGGGATTTTTATTTTGAGCACGAACGCGACGGATACAAGCGCCGTCAGCACGGCGTAAACGGCGAAAAACGGGATATGCAGCAAATCGCATAAGGCATATGCCGCGGGGAATATGAGGGCGACGCTCGTAACGGGCAGGCCCTCGTAATATTTGCGCTTCTCGTTTCTGCTTTGAAGCTCTGTTTCGATCACATTGAAGTACGCAAGCCGTATGAGCGCGGCCAAGAGATACAGGCTGACGATTATGATGGTGACGGCCATTCCGAGCGGGCCGTAATTTTGAATCGAATAAGAAGAACCCGCCGCATATCCGATGACGGCCGGAAGAACCCCGAAGCTTATGATATCGGCCAGGGAATCGATCTGTATGCCATAGTTCTTTTCCCGGGCGTTTCTTTTCTTCATGCTTGCGACACGGCCGTCCAGCGTATCGCATACGCCGGAGGCCATAAGGCAGATAAGAGCGTATCCGATGTTGCCGCCGAGCGCGAAATGCATGCCCAGCGCCGCCGATATTACGCTCAGATAAGTCAATTGCACCCAGAACCCGTAATACCCGATAATGAATCTCGCCTCCTTTGCGGTTTTTTGGCTCTCAAGAAATAGCGACGGTATACTCATATCGTTCCTCTCCATCTCCGGCAATCGCAAAACCGTGTTGTCCATAGCTCCGTCCCCGCCGGAACGGCATATCAATAATGGTCGGCGCGGCCATATCGCTTTTCATTTATAATCCTTCGGGCGATTTATGCTTTCGCACAACCCCGCGGCAAACGAACGGATAGGTTCATATAAAAGTATACCACACTTCATACAGGAATCCATCGAAAAATAGAAAGCTTCATTTCTCTTTTCTCCAGGCCGGCGTACGGCGCCGCGGCACTGCGCCAAAGTGCAAAGCCGCGGGTTTTTGCCATGCATCGGTTTCAATAACGCGCGAACGGAGCTTTCTCTATGAGCCTTCCGGACTACCGGATCGGGCTTTCTTCCTCGAAGGCGACGCCGTTTTCGGCAAAAAAGTCTTCCCAGCAGGGTGCGCCCTCGAGCATCCACTTCGCCCAAAGGGCGTTGACGTCGTTATCCCCGCGCGAAAGCTCCGCCAGTTCCCGCGCGAAGGGCGCGGCGTACAGCCTCGGCGAAGCGGTGAAGTACCAGCGCGCAAGCCCGCCTTCGGCGTAAGCCCTGTTCTGCGCGAGATCGTAGCGGATGCACGCGCTCCCTGTTTTCTCCAGCTTGAAATGCGGCGCGCGAAAAGCCCCGTCCGCATCCTCCCGCCCAAGGGAGCAGGAAACGTCCATTTCCAAAAGCACCGATTTGCCGCCGGGAAGTTCCGTGACGCGCGGTTCGCTCAGATATCCCCTGAAGGTCCACCACCCCAGCGGGCACCAGGAGCTCGCCTCGCCCACCCCGTCGTGATAGCGGATTTCCCGACGGACGGTCAAGACATTGTACCACTCGCAGGTTCTGACCCAGATGCCCGTGCCGTGCTCGCTGTCCTGCACGCGCACGAAAAAGCGCGCGTTCCCGAGCCTTTCAAAGCGCCATTCCCAGCTGTGCGTGTTCTCCATGACGCCGAATACGGGAAGATACGCTCCGTCCTCGCCGATGTCGAACACCATCACGAAGCGTTCATAGCCGGGCAGGCGGATCTCTATGGCCGCGAGTCCCGTTTGCTCATCGACGCTGCGGGTGATCTCCGCGCCGGCGGAATCCTCGCCTTCCCCGAGCTTCAGCGGATCGAAGGGCAGCTTGGCGATGGAAATCGAGCCTTGTTCGCCCGCAGGAAGATAATCGCCCACCCGGGCGAGCGCCGCATGGACATCCGTCCAGACGGTTTCCGTCAGCGCCCGGTACGCGGCCGCGAACAGGCCGTCGTCACGCCCGGTGTATTCGGCCGTTATGAGCGCCAGATCGCATTCGGCATCCTCGCCGGGCAGCGGGATCAGCGCCGCGCCCGCAGCGTCGAACGCGGGCGGCCCGGGCGTTTGCGCCGGTTCCGGCGGCGCGGCATCCGTAAACGTCGCGGCATCCGTAGATGGGGCGGCAGTTTCCGATGTGAACGCCGGGCTCCCCGCCGCATGGCGGCATCCCGCGAACAGCAAAAGCGCGGCAATCAACGGAACGATTCGTTTCCGATTCATATCTCCCCCTCCGCGATCGCGCACGGGAAAGCGCCCGGCTTTCGTCAGCCGATCCACTCCACATACTCGCTGTAAAAGCAATTCCCGAAGAACGGGCCGTTTCGGATGCAGTCGCACTCATCCAACTCGAGCATGATGTAGCGAAGCTCGTTGCTGCCCGGCGGGAAATACGGCGCGTACAGCGCGCCGACCTCATCCGAATACTCGAAGCTGACGTACTCGCCGACCTCAAGGGTGCGCTCCCGCTCTTCGAGCATATCGTAGACCGTCACGGGCTCGGTCACGAAGAAGACCGGCGCGTCCTTGATGCGCTCGAGCGCGCCGCCGTCGACGACGTTTTCGGTGGGAATCCGCACGAGCACGCCGCCCTCGACGCGGTAGGCGCGCGCGATGCGCGCCCATGTGGCGATCTTCGAGCGCTCGATGGCGTAGATCACGCCGCTTCCGTCCACGATGATGTTGGGCACGCGGCTCTGGGAGAGTTTGCCCGTTGCGACGCCGTCGAGATAGCCCAGCTCGACGTACGCGCCGTCGATGAGCCGGTAGAAGCGCGTGCCGTAGTACACATCCGAATAACGGTGCTCCATGACGAAGTCGCGGTATCCGTCCGTCGTGTCGATGTCGATCTCGAAGAAACCGCATTCGTCCGCGTTGTCGGGCGCGGGCGTCGGTATGGGCGTGGGCTCCGGCGTGCGCAGGATCTCCCACTCGACGGGCCGGACGCTCGGCGTCGGCGAAAAAGCGCCGGGGGCCGGGCTTGTTCCGGCCGCGTCGGATGCGCGCGCGGCGCAGCCGCACGGCAGGAGCGCGAGGAGCAAGAGCAGCGAAACGAGTTTTTTCATGTCGTCACCTCTCCACATACACGCTCATGGGATACGCCTCCACATCGAGCAGGCCGCTGTAGGTGATCGAGATCACCATGTCGTATGCGGGACAATAATAGTCGTAATAATCGAGCACGTTCGGATACCCGCTCGCGAGAAGCTCGATCTCCCCGAGCCCGAGGTAGTCCGCGAAGGCCCGCGCGACGGCCTCGTGCCCCTCGTACTGTTCGGCGGAGGCTCCGTAGCGCTGGAAAAGCCTGAGTATTTTCCCGGTTTTCGCGTCGCACGAAGCAAAAAGATCGCCGCGCCCGGTAGCCGCGATGACCGCGTCGTAAACGATGCTGCCCTCGCTCCCGTCGCTCCCGACGGGGTACAGGCCGAGCGTGTTGGCGCTCTTCACTGCCGAAAGTTCGTCGAGCGGCATGCCGCAGTCCGCGAGGCTTTGATACTCCGCTTCAAAGCGGGCGATCGGGTCGACGGCGTTCCATTCGGCGCTGGAGTAATATTGCTCGAACGCGGCGCCGCCGCGCTCGGCGAAGCTCCTGTCCCGCTCGTACAGGCAAAGCAGCTTGAGGCTCTGCTCGAACGGATGCGTCTTGGGCCCCGGCTCCGGCGTCAAGGCGAGCGGCAGGCTTTCCATGGGTATGGTTTCGGCCATGTTCACGGCCTTCCGCTTCGCGTTTTCCATGGCGAAACGCGAGAGCAGCACGCCCGCCGCCGCGGCGCACGCCACCGCGAAAAGCAGGATCGACGGCAGGAACCTATTGCGCATCCGCCTCGCCCTCCCCGTAGGGCAGCAGGAACCAGACGGTCGTGCCCCTGCCCTGCTCGCTTTCGATGTGAAGCTCCGTTCCGATCACACCCGCGATCGCGTCGCACAGCGCGAGCCCCAACCCCGCGCCGTCGCGCGCGCGGGAGCGGGATTTATCCACCATGTAGAAGGCTTCGCGCACGCGGGAAAGTTCCTTTTCGGGGATGCCCGCGCCCTCGTCCGCGACGTCCATGCGATATCCCGCAGGGCAGCAGCGCCCGGTGAGCGTGACGGTCTGCCCCTCTTTGCTGGCCTTTGCCGCGTTGTCTATGAGGTTCACGAGCATAGTCTGCAGAAGGTCGGCCTCCGAGCGGACGGCCGCTTCGGGCAGCGCGCAGGCGAGCGTTACGCCGTATTTGCCGCGAAGCACAGCCTCGAGCGCGTCCGTCAGCCTCTCGCGGACATCCCCGGTCAGTATGTCGCGCAGCGGGAAGTCCCGCCGGTCGAGCACCATCAGCTCCAGCAGCTTCAGCGAGAGCCGCTCGAGCCGCCTGCCCTCGGTGAAAATATAGTTTGCGCTGCGAAAGCGCTCCTCCTCGTCGAGCGCGCGCGAGCGCAGCGTGTCCGCGTAGCCGATGATCGAGGTCAGGGGCGTTTTGAGCTCGTGCGCGAAGCTTGCCACGAAGTCCTCCCGCCGCCTGGCCTGCTGGGCGAGTTCTCGCATATGGCCCTCCAGGGAGTCCGCCATGGCGTTGAAGTCCCGCGTCAGTTCGCCGATCTCGTCTGCGCAGCGCACTTCGGCGCGCCCGGCATAATCCCCCTTGGAGAAGGCGCGCGCAACCGCGGACAGCGCGCGCACGGGCGCGGTCAGCAGCCGCGCGACGACGACGAGCGCAGCCCCCGCGGCGACCGCCGCCGCACACGTGATCAGCGAAGCGGTGCGCGTCATTTCATCCGAAAGGGCAAACGGCGCGGACACGTCCGCGGCGAGGTACAGATAACCCGTCGCCACGCCGAGCTGGACGGGCATGAGCATGTGCATGTCATAGCCGCCGTCCCGCGCGAGTATGACGTGGCAGAGCCCCGCCGCGGCGCCTTCGAACAGCTCTTCCATAGGCGCGCTCTCCCCCGCCCGGCCGTAGAGCGCGCGCCGATCCTTCGAGAACAGCGCGGCCGAGGAAAAATCCCCGGTCGCCGCGGAGCGCATGACGCCGGCGAGCTCCGCTTCTTCGGAGGAAAAGGAATACTCCGCCGCCATGCTCTCGACGACGACGGAAAGCATGCGCATGCGGTCGAGCGCCTTTTGCTTCTCCTGGGAAAGCGCAGTGCCGAACGCGGCCTGCGTGAGCCAGTAAGCGGTAAGGGAAAGCGCAATGACCGTCACGAGTATGCCCGAGAGAAACACCTTCCACGCAAACCTCATGGCTCCGCCTCCAGCCGATACCCGATCCGGTGAACGGTGACGAGCCGCGTCTCCCACCCGAGCTTTTTTCGAAGCCGCTGCACGTGCAGATCGACCGTGCGGCTCTCCCCGAGGAAGCCTGGACCCCAAACGCGCTCGTAGATCACATCCCGGAAAAGCACGACGCCCCTGTTCTGCACGAACAGCAAAAGAAGCTCGTATTCCTTGGGCGTAAGCTCCACGGGCTTGCCCTCGCGCGTCACGCTATGGCCGCCGGGGCGGATTACGACGTCGCCGATCCCGATCGCCTCGTCCGTTTTGTAATACCTGCGGAGCACCACGTCCACGCGGGCGATCAGCTCCGCCACGGCGAAGGGCTTCACGATGTAATCGTCCGCGCCGAGGCGCAGGCCCTTCACGCGGTCCGCCACATCCGCGCGCGCGGTGAGGAAAATCACGGGCATCGCGAGCGGGCGTATGAATTCCATGAGCTCGAATCCGTCCGCCTCGGGCAGCATAACGTCCAAAAGGATCAGATCAAAGCGATGATCCGTCAGCAGGTCGGCGGCCGCCTTTCCGTCGTAAACGCAGCGGCATTCATACCCGGCCAAAGCGAGGTTCATCCGGACGAGCTCCGAAATCGGCTTTTCATCCTCCACGATCAGGATCTTCCACATAGGATCAGGCACCGCTTTCCGCAAGGATTGGGTAGAGCATAACACGGGTTCGCATCTGAATTGTAACATAATTCAGCACAGAATTTAAAACGATTATGGAAAACAATGGCCGCCGGTCGGCGCCGCCTTCCCGCAGCCGCAAAAACGACGATTTCCGCGGACGAAGCGGTGCCGGCAGGGATTTGAATCATGCTGGAGATTCGAGTATAATTGCATATAATGTCAGTTTCACAACGGATCGTTCCCGCAGCAAAAGTTCCGCACGATATGCAATAAAAAGAGATACGGAGAAGCCTTCATGAATCAAATGGAAGAAAAATATCGCTGTCTGCTTGAGTGCGCCAACCCGATCATCCAAAACGAGGCCGCCGCTTTCCTGGAGCTTCAAGCCGACGGCTTCAGGATGAAGATGCTGAACCATAAGGATGTGCAGTATTGGCTGAACTGCCTGTTGCAGTACGCGCAGAAACCGCAGACGCATAATTCCGCGGACACCTGCCTTGAAAATTCCATGCACAAGCTCGTTTCGTTCGGCGTGCGCGAATCGGACGACCCGCGCATCGGCGAGGCGAACCGCTTTATACTCGATTTCATGTATAAAAACAAAGGCAACCCGCGTTTCTACGATTCGGTCAATCCGACGATCACGGCGTCGTGGCTCGCGTGCATGGGATGCGAGGACGATCTCGTCGTCGAAATTCTGCGCGAGCGCGTGGAAGCCGTGTATTCCTTCACGAAAGGCGGAAATTACGATATCTATTTAGACCCGGCCGGATATCCGTCGATCCCCAAGGAAAGGGCGAAGCATCCTTTTGTGAATCCCGCTCTGTACGAGGGCAACGTGTGGAGGCTGCCGAGCGTCCACGACGTTTTCGCCTATGCGAACCTGCCGAAAATTCTTGCGCGGGATCACAGCATACGGCAGATGATCGATACGGCGATCGCGTATATCATGGACGAGCGCTACCAGCGCCTGCCCATAGGGTATGGGCTCATGCTCGTCCGTCCCAAAAGCTACTACGGCATGGGCTGGTCGATGCATCTGTATCGGTATTTTGAAAACAGCCCGCTGGGCCTTTCCGGCGTCGTGTGGAACATGGAGCTATTGTCTCATTTTAAGCGCGCGCGGGAGACCGATTGGTTCAAGGATACTCTGCGGCATTTGGAGGGATTTGAAAAGGACGGGCTTTACGAGTTCCCTTGCGAATACGTGAGCGAACGCAAAAACCAATATTACGTGGGCGGCGGGCATATGGGATTGGGCGAGGACAGGAGGCAAAAAGCGGGCAGAAAAATCGAGTCGACGGCCTGGATGCTCAGAATATTGAGAAACTGCGAGCCGGTCTGATTTTTATCATGGAAAGAGAGGCGGAACAAATGAAGTTGGCAATGGCGCCATGCGGAATCGACTGCAACGATTGCGCGTTGTACCGGGTGGCGTTCGACATAAACCAGGCGGCGGCGCTGGTCCCGTGGTTCAAAAGCAGGGGATGGATAAAGCCCGAAGAAGGCGCCGCGGAAATCATGGCGAAGGCCCCCTTCTGCATGGGATGCCGCGGGGACCGCGCCGTGCAGTGGAGCGGGGATTGCGCCATACGGCTTTGCTGCGCGGATGAAAAAAGCCTCGCGTATTGCGGGGAATGCGGGGATTTTCCATGCGCGCAGTTGAACGGGTGGGCGCAGGACGCGGCTCATCACGCCGACGCGCTGGAAAGGCTCAAAGGGATCAAAAACAGCGCGGAATAGACCTTCGCCGGAAGAACAGTCCCGAAACGCGCGCAAACGCCCTCCTGAGAACAGAGCGGGCAATTTGGGCCGCGTTCCTCCCCCGTGACGATTCACACATGCTCCGTCATCGGCATAATATATACCGTCACAGCCGAATTGCGAAATTTTGCTGATATTACAAAAGGAGCTGAAAAAAATAGATGAACGGATGTTTCCCGTCATTTGAACGCGAGAATGTTGTGCTCAACGCCGCGACAGGCGGCGCCGGCCCTCTGCCCGTTATCACGACTTTGTTTTCCGACCCGATCACCGTGGTCAGCGTAACCCTCGATGCCGACAGGCTCTCCAACCCTTCCATACTGCTGACCTTCACCGGTATCGTGAACCTGCCTCTGGGCATTTCCGTCACCCTCAACTTTGAGATCCTTCGCACGAAGGACAACGGCGCTCCGATCAACGTCGGATCGACTTACACGTTCGCGACGACCGTGAACGTGCTGGAAGCCGAATCCTTCGCCTTCCAGTTCTTCGATTCCAACCTCGATCCCGGCACGTACACATACACGGTCGTCCTTTCGACCAACTCGATCATCGACATCACCCCGGGCCTGACGGTTGTGAACGCCACGCTGAGCGCGCTCGGCGTAAGCAACTGAACACAGGAAAACCGACGGAATTCCCGACGGCACGCGAGTGCCGTCGATTTATTTGCGGCGGACGCCCGATGCGGCCTGCGGATCGATTGACAACGGCGTTTTTATCGATCTATAATGACAATATATTATCTACATCTCATCACGCCGCGCACAGGGAACAGAACTTAAAAACGGGCAAGGAGGCTCAGCCATGAACAGAAAGCCGGATCTTTTGACGAAGCTCCGTAAGCCGCTCTCCCTGGTGCTCGCCTGCGCGCTGGCGTTCGCGTCCGCGCCTGCGGCCATAGCCGGAGACAACGACATTGCGGACCTTTCGATCACCATCACCAACGGCGTCGCCTCCGTCACGCCGGGCGATAACGTAACGTATACCATCACGGCCTCCAACGCCGGGCCCGTCGCCGATACGGGGGCAACCGTCGCATGCACGCTCCCGTCCATGCTAACCAATGCGACATGGACGGGCGTCGGCGCGAACGGCGGGACCTGCGCCGCGGCCGGCATGGGCGACATCAGCGACACGGTGAACCTGCCCGTCAACGGCAGCGTGACATACACCGTTTCGGCGAGCGTGGATCTGACGGCCGTCGGTGCGCTCATCGTCACGGCGAACGTGAGCGCAAGCATCCCCGACAACAACCCGTCAAACAACAGCACGACCGATATCGATTCCATAATGCCCGGCCTGATCGCAAACCCCATGCCGACCGGCGTCTGGCAAAACACGGACATCCTCGTCACGCTGGGAGTTGTCGGCATCGAGGGCCAACCCGATTCCGGCCAGTACGCGCTCACCCAAAGCAGCGCCGCGCCGGGCGCGGGCGAGTACGTCGATTACACCGGGCCCGTGACCATCAGCGACGAGAGCGGATTCAACTACCTGCACTATCAGGTCGCACAGGGCCAGGAACAGGGCCGGGGGCAGACCCCTCCGACGCTGTATGAAGCCTTCGGCCCGTATCAAATCGACAAGACGGCGCCCAACTTTTCGCAGGGTTATGCGCCCGAAGCGATGGCGCTCTCCCACAGCGAGATTTCGCTGTACTCCTGGGCGACAGACGGGCTTTCCGGCGTCGCCTCGTACCGCTGGCAATACGCCCAAACCCCCGGCGGCCCTTATACGGACGTGCCCGGCGGCGACACGGATACCTATACGCACGCGGGGCTCGCGACGAACACGACCTACTATTATATATTACATGTGACCGACAACGCGGGCAACGTCTTAACGACCGGGGAGATCAGCGCCACGACGCTGCGCGAGCCGGATGAGGCCGACGCCGACAACAACACCATCACGCTCTCCACGTTCAACCCGACCGCGGGGGAGCCGTTCAACTTTACCGCCGCGGGCGACGGTCAGAACAACGCGGGCGGCGTCGAGGGCGACACGCGCTTCGTGCCGCAGGATTGGAGCGTCAACCCGAGCGGCACATTCCCCTTGGGCGGGCCGTATGCGGCGAGCGTCGTATTGAGCGCGCCC
Source organism: Firmicutes bacterium ADurb.Bin248 (assembly GCA_002069725.1). Taxonomy (GTDB): domain Bacteria; phylum Bacillota; class Clostridia; order Christensenellales; family CAG-138; genus Phil1. The sequence goes on from MWBW01000028.1 coordinate 33,319, forward strand.
GGCACGTATACGCTGCGCGTCGTATTCAGGCTTGAGCAGTGGAGCGACGGAGCGTGGCGGGATACCGGCACGACCGACGTCAAGAGCGCGTCCCTGTACGTATGGGCGGAGGAATCCATACTCGACGTCCCGCAGACCGGCGACGGCGGCGCGCGCTGGTTCGGTTGGGTCCTGCTTTGCGCGCCCCTCGCCATCGCCGCGGCTGCGCTCCTCCGGCGCAGAAGGGCGGCCTGAGCGATATTCCCGCACCCCAAGTAAGCGGCGGTTCATCCCGAACCGCCGCTTGAAAACTGCGCGGGGCGCACACACGCCGACCGACGGGAGGACAGCGCCCATGAACGCCGACGAATGGATGTTTTTCGAGGGGATGCCGCGGGCGTTTCCGCTGTACGAGGCGTTCGTCGGGGCGCTTCGCGCAAGATTCGGCGCGTTTGAGGTCAGGGTGCGGAAAACGCAGATCTCGTTCGCCAACAGATATCATTTCGCGTGCGTCTGGCTTCCCAAGGGCAGAATTAAGGGCTGTCCCGAAACCAGTCTCGGCGTTTCCTTCGGCCTCGGGCACCGGGTGGAAGACCCGAGGATCGCGCGGGCGGCGGAGCCTTACCCGAACCGCTGGACGCACCACGTCATCATCCAAAGCGGGGAAGAAATCGACGCGCAGCTCATGGACTGGATCAGGCAGGCGTATGATTTTGCGATGAGCAAATGATGCGCAAAGCGCCGGCCGCGGGTTCGCGGCCGGCGCTCCGGTTTTGATTCCTCCGTTCAGGTGCCCAGATACGCGGCCTTGACCGCCTCGTTGGCGATTAGCTCGCTGCCCGAGCCGGTCATGGTGATGCGCCCGGTTTCGAGCACATAGCCCGTGTCCGCCGTGGAGAGCGCCATGTTCGCGTTCTGCTCGATGAGAAGTATGGTGACGCCGTGCCTGTTGATCTCCCGGATGATGCCGAAGATATCGCGCACGATCAGCGGCGCGAGACCCAGCGAGGGTTCGTCCATCATCATCAGCTTCGGGCGGCTCATGAGCGCCCTGCCGACCGCGAGCATCTGCTGCTCGCCGCCGGAGAGCGTGCCGCCCGCCTGCCAAGAACGTTCCTTCAGGCGCGGGAAAAGCTCGTACACCCAGTTGATGTCCCCCGCGATGTCGTCCTTTCGCATGTACGCGCCCACGCGCAGGTTTTCGATGACCGTGAGGTTCGGGAAGATGCGCCGCCCTTCGGGCACCAGCGTGACGCCCTTTTTGACGATCGAGGTCGTGTCCCTGCCCGCGAGGTTCTCGCCCTCGAACTCGATCGCGCCGCTCTTGGGCCGCACGAGCCCCGCTATGGCGCGCAGCGTCGAGCTTTTGCCCGCGCCGTTGGCGCCGATGAGCGTCACGATGTGGCCCTTGGGCACGTCGAAGGAGATGCCTTTCACGGCCTCGATGCCGCCGTAGTTGACCTTGAGGTCCCTGATGCTCAGTATCGTCTCGCCCATCAGCTCACCCCCAGATATGCGTTGATCACGCGCGGGTCCGCTTGCACGACGGCGGGCGTCCCATGGCTTATGAGCTTCCCGAAGTCGATGACGTAGATGCGCTCGGAAAACTTCATGACAAGATCCATATGGTGCTCGATCATGAACACCGTCAGGTCGTATTTGTTCTTGATCTGCACGATGAATTCACCCAGTTCCTGCGTTTCCTGCGGGTTCATGCCCGCCGCGGGCTCGTCGAGCAGCAGAAGCGTCGGGTCCGTCGCGAGGGCGCGCGCGATCTCGAGCCTGCGCTGGAGGCCGTAGGGCAGGCTCACCGCGAGGTCGTCCGCGTACCGCAAGAGGTTCTGCTCCTCGAGCAGCGCCGCCGTTTCCTCGCGCATGCGCTTTTCTTCCCTGTGGCTGATGCGAAGCGTCGCCGTGAGCACGTTGTGCTTGGCGCGCATGTGTTTGGCCGTGAGCACGTTGTCGAACACCGTCATGCTCTTCCAGAGACGGATATTCTGGAAAGTGCGCGCGATGCCGAGCCTGGTGATCTGGTCCGGCGTCGGGTCGAACGTCTTTACGCCGAGGTACGCCTTCGCGTTCTCCCCCGCGTAGAGCTTTTTCATTTTGCCGCGCGGATGGTTGGCCACGATGGTCTCGCCGTTGAAGCTCACAAGGCCGTTGGTCGGCTCATATACGCCGGTGACGCAGTTGAACGCCGTGGTCTTGCCCGCGCCGTTGGGCCCGATGAGCGCGACGATCTCGCCGCGGTTCACCTCAAGCGAAAGGTTGTTGACGGCCACGACGCCGCCGAACTGCATGGTCACATCCTGAAGGCGCAACACGTTCTCAGGCATCCGAACCGCCTCCCTTCGCCGCGCCGGGCATCTTCGGCCTCGGGCGGAACAGCCCGGCGATTCCGCGGAAGGAAATTTCCCTGTCCCCCATCAGGCCGCGCGAGAAGAACAGCACGATCAGCATGATGATGATCGAAAAGACGAACCTGCGGAAACCCGAGCGGAACACGCTCGCCGAGTCGATGCCGAGGAACCGGCCCATGTCGAGCCCGCGCAGCCACCACTCGGAGGCCGCGACGTAGAGGAAGCTCGCGATGCCGGAGCCGGAAATGGAGCCTATGCCGCCGATGACGACGATCAAAAGGATCTCGTAGGTCATGGCGCTCTTGAACTGCGCCGCCTGCACGGTGAACTGATACATCGCCAGCAGCGCGCCCGAGACGCCCGCGAAGAAGGAGCTGATGACGAAGCTCATCTGCTTGTGCTTGAAAAGGTTGATGCCCATGGCTTCCGCGGCGATCTCGTCGTCCCGTATGGCCTTGAACGCGCGGCCGTAGGAGGAGTTGATCAGCAGCACGATGAGCGCGACGCAAACGCCCGTCGCCAGGAACACGTAGAGCGTGGACGGGAACGGGATATCCGTAAACGGAATCCTGACGTCCGTCAAATCCTTATACTGGCGCATGACGTTGGCGCCGTTCGTCACGGGGCCGAGGGAATCCCACTGGAAAATAGCGCGGATGATCTCCGCGAAGCCCAGCGTCGCGATAGCCAGATAGTCCGACTTCAGCCGCAGCACCGGCAGGCCGATGAGCGCCGCGAACACCGCCGCGGCGAGCCCCGCGCAGATGAGGGCGACGAAAATGCCCGTGTCGAAGTTGACGGCGCATTCGTAATATTTATAGACCTGATCCGTGATCTTGATCTCCACGGGCATCGTGAAGATCGCGTAGGTATAAGCGCCGATGAGCATGAAGCCCGCCTGCCCCAGCGAGAACAGGCCTGTGAAGCCGTTGAGCAGGTTCATCGAAACCGCGACCAGCGAATAGATGGCGCCCTTCTTGAGCACGGTGAAGAGTATGTGCGAGGAGTTCACCGTCCGCTCGAGTATGAACACCGCAATATAAACGAGGGCGACGGCACCGAAGGCGATCCAGAGCTCGGTTTTGCTTTTCTTTCTCATGCCTTCCCCTCCTCAGACCTTGTCGGTGGCCTTCTCGCCGAACAGGCCCGTGGGCTTCACGACGAGTATGATGATGAGCAGCGCGAACGTGAACGCGTCGGAAAACGTGGTCCACCCGCTGCCGCCCATGCCGAAGATCGAGCTGCCGCCCTTGATGATGTTCTCGCAGATGCCTATGATGAACGCGCCTATGACCGCGCCCGGTATGCTGCCTATGCCCCCGAACACCGCCGCCACGAAGCACTTGAGCCCCGGCATGCCGCCGGAGATGGGCGTGACGGAGGCGTAGTTCGTGAAGTACAGCATGGAGCCCACCGCCGCGAGGAACGAGCCTATGACGAAGGTCGTCGAGATCACCGCGTCGATCTTGATGCCCATGAGCTGGCTCGTTTCAAAATCCCTGGATACGGCGCGCATGGCCATGCCGACCTTGGTGTGCTTGATGAGCATCGAAAGAAGCACCACGAGCACCACGGTGAGCGCGGGGGTCACGAGCGTGACCATCTTCGTGGTCGCGCCCCAGATGACGACGGTGTCGGAAAGCCAGGGTATCGTGGGGTAAACCTTGGCGAGGCCGCCCGTAAAGTAGAGCGCCGCGTTCTGCAGCAGGTACGACACGCCTATGGCGCTGATCATGACGGACATGCGCGGCGCGCCGCGCAGCGGCTTATAGGCCGCGCGCTCGATCAAAAAGCCCAGCGCGACCGTCACAACGAGCACCAGCGGGATCGTGACCGTCATGGGCAGCGTCGCCGAGAGATAAATCATGATGAGCCCCGCGCACATGAAAACGTCGCCGTGGGCGAAGTTTATGAGGCGCAGGATACCGTAGACCATCGTGTAGCCTATGGCGATGAGCGCGTACTGCCCGCCCACCGATATGCCCGATAGTATGTAGGACAGGTTGTCGTGAAAAAAATCCAGCATTTGTTTGCCTCCGTTCGTACCGTCCGGACGGGTACGGCGTCCCCTCCCATGAATAACGCGGCGTCAACCGGGCATCAGCCCGGGCGGACCGGCGTGAACGCCGGTTATAAAGCGCGGCGGGGG
>MWBW01000029.1 GCA_002069725.1 Firmicutes bacterium ADurb.Bin248
GGCCGCGCTGCCGCCGCGGCCGGCCGCGACGGCGCGGAGGCGGTGCATGAATGGTCAAAAAGCGGCTGCGGCCGCTTTTTGAGGTTGCGCGCTTCGCCTGCCGTATGCGGCGGCCGGCAAGCGCGCAGGAACGAAAGCCTGCGGCCTTCATCCGTTTCGGCGTGCATACCGCCGAAGCCGGAATGAAAGTCAAGGGCTCCCGGCGCCGGACAATCCCCGGGGAACAGGGGTTTCGCGAGATTTTTCTTTTGCGCCACAATGCTCTTCTTTACGGCGCACGGAAATGTGATATACTGTCTTTAATATAGATTATTCGTTCATTCATACGCACTTATTGAAAAGGAGTGTTCGTTATGGGTGAACTTTTTTTGGTGACCGGCGCGGCCGGGCATCTGGGCGGCGTTCTGGTGAAAAAGCTTCTCGAGCGCGGCGCGCGCGTGCGCGCGCTGGTTTTACCGGGCGAAAAGCATGTGCCCGAGGGCTGCGAGAAGGTCTTTTACGCGAACATCTGCGATGAGGAGAGCATCCGGCCGTTCTTCGACATCCCCGAGGGGGATGAAGCGATCGTCGTCCACACGGCGGGCATCGTGTCCATCGCCTCGAGAATACCGCCGCTGCTCCGGCTCGTCAACGTTACGGGCACGAAGAACATCGTTTCCCAATGCGAAAAGCACCGTGTAAAAAAGCTCGTCTACGTCAGTTCCGTGCACGCCATCCCGGAGAAGCCCAAGGGGCATACCATCACGGAAACGGATCTGTTCAACGCCGTGCTCGTCAAGGGCGCGTACGCCAAAACAAAGGCCGAGGCGACGCGCATCGTGCTCGATGCCGCGGGCCGCGGGCTCGACGCGAGCGTGGTGCATCCCTCGGGCATCTGCGGGCCGTATGACCACGGGCGCGGGCATCTGACCACGCTCGTCATCGACTACTGCAAGAGGAGGCTGACAAGCGGCCTCGAGGGCGGCTACGATTTCGTGGATGTGCGCGACGTGGCCGAGGGCATCGTCGCCTGCTGCGAAAAAGGAAAACGCGGGGAGTGCTACATCCTCTCCGGCAACTATTACAGCGTGCCCGAACTGCTCGAAATGCTGCACGAAACGACGGGGCAGAGGCGTGTGAAAAGCTTCCTGCCGCTGTGGTTCATAAACCTGGTGGCGCCGCTCGCGGAAGCGTATTACAGGATAATGCGCCAGCCGCCGCTGTTTACGAAATACTCGATCTACACGCTCAACTCGAACGCCAACTTCTCGCGCGAGAAGGCGCACAGAGAGCTCGGCTACCAGCCGCGCTATTCGATGAAGGAGACGCTCGCGGATACGGTCAAGTGGCTGCGCGGGCAGGGAAGGCTCGGCGACGAGGGGGATGTCATTTGCCAAGGCTCGTGAGCCTGGCGTAGTGGAAGATATACTGCTGCACGATGCCGCTCTCGCTCCCGAGGGCGCGTATCGTTTTTTCGAGCTCTTTTCGCCCGGGCGCGCTGCCCTCGAAGAACAGCGCCTTCATCGCGCGCCCGATCCACACGTCCACGGGGAAGGCGTCCGCGTGGCCGAGGGAGAAGAGCAGCACGCAGTCCGCGACCTTCGGCCCCACGCCGGGGAAGCATAAAAGCTCCTTTCGCGCTTCGTCGAGCGGCAGATCCCGGAGCGCCGCGAGGTCGTATCCCCCGGCGACGCGCGCGGCGCTTTGCTTGACGAACGGCGCGCGGTAGCCCGCGCCGAGGGAAACCAGTTCTTCGATTGACAGCGCGGCGACGGCCGCGGGGGCGGGGAAGAGGTGGTATTCCTTCCCGCGCAAGACGGTTTTCTCCCCGGCTCTTTCGCAGAGCCGCTCCACGATGCCCGATATGCGTTTGACGTTGTTGTTCGAGGAGAGTATGAACGTGACGAGCGCCTCGAACGGTTCCTGCTGAAACACGCGTATGCCCGACGCGCAGGGCACGCAGCGGCAAAGCCCCGCGTCGCAAAGAAGCTGTTCTTCTATGGCGGCGTAGTCGCGCGCGAGGTCGAAGTAGGAAAGCCAGAGCGGAACGTCCTCCTGCGCGCACGGAGAGAGCATGAGCGCGTCCCCGTCCTGCTCGGCGTAGATCATCCTGCCCCGGGCGGGCGCCGCAAAGCCGGCGCCGTCCGGCCGCCAGCGGAAGCTTTGCCCGCACGCGCACGAGCGCGCGAGGTTGAGGCGGTCGATGCCGTGGATTCTTAGCGTATCGTCTTTGATTTCGTAATGCGTATACATGGGGGGATTATAGCATAAATCGAGGCAAAATTCAGCGCCGCCCATTGCTGAGCGGCGCCTGCGCTGCGATTTCTCCGATTTTCTTAGTTCGCGGCGGCCTGATCCTCGGCATAGACGCTGACCTGCTTCTTGCCAAGATGCTTGGTTTCGAAGCGGACGATGCCGTCTACTTTGGCGAACAGCGTGTCGTCCTTACCCCTGCCGACGTTCATGCCGGGATGGTAATGGGTGCCGCGCTGACGCACGAGGATGTTGCCGGCGAGCACGAACTGACCGTCCGCGCGCTTGAGCCCGAGCCGCTGGGCCGCGCTGTCGCGCCCGTTGCGGGAACTGCCGACGCCCTTCTTGTGCGCGAAGAGCTGCAGATTGATCATCATCGTGTTACACCTCCCTTTCGATCAACTTGATGGATGTTGCATAGGTATCGGCGATGGATTTGAGTCCAAGCGCCATCGTTTCGAGTATGATTTCCGCATCGCGCCACGCGGCTTCATCGATGTCGGACGGGAGCGCGCAGGCGATGTATCCGTCCGCGATCTCCCATGCGCAGCCGATCCCGAGATACTCCCGGATGCCGGCGAGCGCGGTCTGCGTGAGGGCGCTGATCCCGGCGCAGACGATGTCCTCTCCCTCGGGGGCGCATCCAGTGTGGCCCCGCGCCTCGAAGCCCGCCATCCTGCCGCCGGAGCGGAAAAAAGTCACTTGCGTCATATCGGCCTTAGCCTATCGCGTTGATCCTGACCTTGGTATACGGCTGACGATGACCCTGCTTCTTGCGGGAATTCTTCTTGGGCTTATACTTAAATACGATAAGCTTTTTGCCCTTGGCCTGCCCGACGACTTCGCCTTTGGCGAGGATACCTTCCACGACGGGCTTGCCCACCGTGACGGACTCGCCGTCGCAAAGCATCAGCACTTCAAAGGAGACTTCGCTGCCATCCTCGAGATCGAGCTTTTCGACGAGGATCTCGTCGCCCGTCTCGACCTTGTACTGCTTGCCTCCCGTACGAATGATCGCGTACACGCATTGCACCTCCTGATCACAGTCTCGCCCGCAAACGGCGGCGGCTTTCGCCGCACTTAAAAAGCCGGCGCGGAGCGGCTCACCCGAGAATTCTATCACAAGGGACATGGGGTGTCAACAAAAGTTTGCCCTTAAACCGGGCTGTTCTCAGGTTCATTCGCGAAAGCCGCGAACAATTCGCCGAGGTAGCCGTAAATCTCATTGCCGATGAACGCGCCGCGCTCCATCATAGCATAAATCTCGTCGCTTGTCGCCCATTTGGCGCCGCAGGTTTCGTTTTCCTGCAAAACGATGTTTTCGATCGGCCACTCGAGCGAAAACACCCACACGTCGCGAAAATCCGGGCAGGCGGGATAATCACGCCGGTCGCGCCTGTCCGTGCGGAACAGGACGCCTTTTTCCGGGTCGAGCGTCACGCCGAGTTCCTCCCTTGCCTCGCGCACGGCGGCCTCGAGGCCGGTTTCTCCCGCGAGCGCCGAGCCGCCCGTCGTTTCCCACATATTCGGGAAATCCTTGTTGGGCGTGCGCTTTGAGATGAGCCACTCGCCTTTGTCGTTTCGCATCCAGACGTGCGCTACGATGTGGTAGGTCCCTTGCGGAAGATGCGGGCTTCGTTCGTGGGTTTTACCTGTTCTGTTGCGATCGGCGTCGTAGAGGTCCCAGAGTTCGGGCATGGTTTTCAATTCCTTATCTAATTTATAGTTCATATATCCTTTTCCATGAGCATTTCGCCGTAATCGTCAAGCCCGCGCTCAAGAAAACCCGCCTGAGCGTATATGTGCTTCGCAGCCTCGTTCCCGGGATCATAATCCAGATGGATACGCCGGGTCAACCCTTCGCGCGCTAAAAATTCGACCGCAAGGCGCACAGCCTCTTTTCCGCAGCCCTTGTTCTGCTCGAACTTATCGATCAGCAGGGTAACGATTTCGGTGCGGCCACACTCATTGCCCCCGCCATATCCGAACACAATGAAGCCGATGGATTTACCTGCCCCGTTCACGATGGCATATGGCTTCCAGGACGGGCGCTTCGCGGCTTTTCTGAGGGATTCTTCAACAGTGTCGATGAAATCAGCCTGTTCCGGCGCCGGTTCCAGCGCGAGAACGCCGGCGATATTGTGCCCGTCGATTGGAACGAATGCCAGCATAACATGCTCCTTATTTGGCGGATACGGTAAACGGCGGGTCCGGTTATGCTCAAGCGTTGGCTCATATATTTCAGCTTACAAAAAGCTCATCTGCTCCTGCTTCGCCTTCTCCTCAAATTCCCATAGATACCCGAACACCTGTCCGATTTCGTGCAGCACGCCGCGCGTCCCGCATTCCCCGTGGAAAATCCGCGAGAGCCGCGCGTTGTCCGGGCTGTTGCAGACGTAGCTGTTGCCGTAGGTTTTGATATAGCGCTGTTTCAGGCCGGGGAAATGCTCGTCCAGCTTTTTGTAGAAGTATTCGCGGTCGCCCTCGCGCAGCGTCACGCCCATGCCGAAGTTGAGTATGCCCTTGACTTTGGCCTCGAAGCAGTAATCGAGCACGCCGCGCAAATTTTCCTCGGTGTCGTTGATGAAGGGCAGTATGGGGCTGAGCCACACGACCGTGGGGACGCCCTCGTCCCGAAGAATCCGAAGGACTTCCGCCCGCCGCGCGGTGGCGCATACGTTCGGCTCGAGTATGCGGCAAAGGCCTTCGTCGAAGGTCGTGAGCGTCATCTGCACCACGCATTTGGTTTTGGCGTTGATGCTTTTGAGCAGGTCGAGGTCGCGCAGGACCAGGTCCGACTTCGTGATCAGCGAGAAACCGAAGCCGTATCTGCCGGCGAGCTCGAGGCTTTTTCGCGTGAGCAGCTCGGTTTTCTCGAGGGGAAGGTAGGGATCGCACATCGAGCCGGTGCCGATCATGCACTTCTGCCGCTTTCGCCTGAGCGCGTCTTCGAGCAGCTCCGGCGCGTTCCGTTTGACCTCCACGTCCTCAAAATCGTGCTCCATCTGGTAGCACAGGCTTCGCGAGTCGCAGTAGATGCAGCCGTGCGTGCAGCCGCGGTAGAGGTTCATGCCGTTTTTCGCCGAGAGGATGCCCTTGACGTCCCTGTAATGCATGGAATCCCCTCCTTTGGCCGCGCTGCCTCGTCCATCAGTATACCAGTTCTCACGGGCGGTGGGAAGCGGGCGCGACAGGCTGTTTACAGAGACTATGCGGAAGGAATATAATGGTTATATTCATACGGAAAGCGGTGTGATATATGGAAAGAATCATCGAGGTGGAGGGGCTCAAAAAGAGCTACGGCGCCGTCGAGGCCGTTCGGGGCGTCGATTTCTACGTCGACGCGGGCACGCTCTTCGCGTACCTTGGGCCCAACGGCGCGGGCAAGTCCACGAGCATCGACATCATCTGCACTCTGCTCCGGCCCGACGCGGGGCGCGTCGTCGTAGACGGAAACGTGCTCGGCCGCGCGGACGACAAGATCCGCCGCGCCATAGGCGTGGTCTTTCAGGACAGCGTGCTCGACGAGCTGCTCACGGTTCGCGAAAACCTCATGATGCGCGGCAGCCTCTACGGCCTTTCGGGAACGAGGCTCAAAAGCGCGGCCTCGGCGGCGGCGAAGGCGGCTGAAACGGAGGATTTCCTCGACCGGCCCTACGGCAAGCTTTCGGGCGGGCAGCGGCGGCGCGCGGACATCGCGCGCGCGCTCGTCAATACGCCCAGGATACTCTTTCTCGACGAGCCGACGACCGGCCTCGACCCGCAGACGCGAAAGAGCGTGTGGGACACGGTGCGAAGCCTCCAGAAGGAATCCGGCGTGACGGTGTTTCTCACGACGCACTACATGGAGGAGGCCTCGGGGGCGGACTACGTCGCCGTCATCGACGACGGGCTCATCGCCGCAAAAGGCACGCCCGCGAAGCTTCGCGAGGAGTACAGCAGCGACCGCCTCAGTCTCGTTGCGGCGGACGCGGAAGCGCTCGCGGCTGCGCTTCGCACAAACGGATACGCGTTCGATGCCTCGGGCGGGGCGTTCCTTCTCACGCTCAGGCGCACGCTCGACGCTCTGCCCATATTGAAGCTCTGCGAGGGGCTGATCTCGGGCTTCGAGGTCGCGCCCGGCAGCATGGAGGACGCGTTCATCGGCATCACGGGGAAGGAGATGAGGAACTGATGTTCATAAGTATCGCAAAGCGCAACCTGAAGCTGTTCTTTCGGGACAGGATCGCGGTGTTTTTCTCGCTGCTGGCGGTGTTCGTCATCATAGGGCTGTATGTGCTGTTCCTTGGCAACATGCTCACCTCCAACATGGAATTTCTCGGCGGACACGCGCGCTTTATTATGGACAGCTGGATCATGGCGGGGCTGCTCGCGGTGACGGCGCTCACGACCACCATGGGCGCGTACGGCGTCATGATCGAGGACAGGACCAAGAAAGTCCTCAAGGATTTCACGGCCTCACCCGTGAAGCGCTCCGCGCTCGTGGGCGGGTATGTCGCGAGCGCCTTTATCATAGGCGTTGTCATGAGCGTCGTGACCTTCGTGCTCGCCGAGGTCTACATCGTGATCTACGGCGGGGAAATACTGAGCCTCGCGGGGATGCTGCGCGTGTTCGGCTGCATCTTCCTGAGCGTTTTCTCAAGCAGCGCCATGGTGTTCTTCCTCGTTTCGTTCTTCAAGAGCAACAGCGCATTCGCGACGGCGAGCACCGTCATAGGTACGCTCGTGGGCTTTCTCACGGGCATCTACATCCCCATCGGCTCCCTGCCCGATGCGGTGCAAACGGCAATCCGCATCTTCCCGGTGTCGCACGCGGGCGCGCTCATGCGCCAGATCATGATGGAAGCGCCGCTCGAGGCGGCCCGGCTCAATCCCATGCTCGAGGAAGGCTTCCGCCTCGAGATGGGCGTGAATTACAAGTTCGGGGATACCGTGCTTCCGGCCTGGGGCAGCGTGCTGATCCTGCTCGCGACGACCGCCGTATTTTACGCGCTGGCGATACTCAATATTTCGCGCAAGCGCAAGGAATGAGACAATAGCATCCCAATATGAAACAAGCGGGTTCCCACACGGGAGCCCGCTTCGACGTCGATACGCTTTACAGCTTCTCCATCCCTTTGAGATAGAGCAGGTTTTTGAGTATGATGTCGGCCTTCCACCAGTTCCGGGCGACCGGCCACTGTTCGGGGTACGCGCCCCAGGCCCAGTTGACGCTCCATGAGCCGTCCTCGAGCTGCGTGTCCTTTATGAACTCGCACTCGTATTCGGCGAGCTTCCGGTTGTCCTCGTAATAAGGGCTGTTTTTGCCGCCGATAAAGAACGAAGGCTTGTAGACGTAATCCGTCGCCCACTTTCCCGTGTCGCGCGTGATGCCCTCCGACACCGCCTCGCGCAGCTTTTCTGCGAACTCCCGCATCGGGAACGCTTCCGCGGCGCCCGAGCCCGCGAGATATTCGTATAGCTGTACGAAGCAGGCGAGCGTGTGTTGCTGGAGCGCTTCGCCCCGCAGGAAGAAGCCGACCGCCTCCCCGGCGAGGCGAAGGCCGAGCGTTTCGGCTCCGCTCCCCTTCGGCGCGGCGCGCACGAGCAATCCCGCGAGGCTCGCCGTCGGGTTGTAGTCCGCGTCGGTCGGGTAAGTCCACCACGGCGCGTGCGGGTGGTCGTTGTTGCCGGGCACCGTGTCCCGCCACAGATGCCCGTCGAAGTCCGAGCCGCCCGAAAGATAGGCGAGCATGCTCCCCACGAGCGGATACTTGTGGTTGAAGTAACCCATGCCGCGCAGTATTTCCGCGGCGGACCAGGTCTGAATCGGCGAGGAGCCGGGGTTCCAGCAGTCCGCCTCGAGCGCGTGGCCGAAGCCGCCGTCCGCGTTCTGGTAGAAGGCGAGCGCGCGCAGCACGCCCTGCGCGCCCTTGTTTTCGAAGTGGTGCTGCCAGAGCGCCATCCCGAGCGGACGCGCGTTGCGGTAGATGAACTCCTGCGCTTTTCTAAACGAATAGCCCATATCGGTATCCTTTCCGCTTCGTCCCGCGGCGGGGCTCATTCCCCGCGCGCGAGGCTTTTTGCCATGATGATGTCCGGCTTGCCCAGGCCGTTCGCGTCCGGTATGACGCCCACGATCTTGTAGCCGATCTTTTGGTAGAATCCGTACGGATGTCCCCTGACGTTGCGGATGTGCTCGATTTTTCCAAAGGTATCCTCGAACAGGTCGGCATCCGCAAGCGAGGTCTTGCCGAACTCGTCGTCCGTTCCGAGATAGACCGTCAGGCAGCCCTTTTGCCGAAGGCGGCGCTCCAACCCGGCGCACAGCGCGCGGCCGACGCCGCGAGCGCGGCGCGCTTCCTCTACGACCAGCGGGTGCAGTTCCCATCCGGTGAGGCCGTACTGCGGCATTGCCCCGACGAAGCCTATGACCGCGTCCCCGTCGAGCGCGACGAGGGCGATCTTCCCTTCCTCGAGGCAGGCTTCGACCTCCTCCCGCGCGCAGTCCGCGTAGCTGTGCGGGAAGGCCTGCGCGAGCAGCGCCGCAGCCTGGGCGACGTGGGATTCGCTCTCCCTTTTCAACTCGGCGATGCGCATATTCCCCCCGGAAGCCTGATTTTGAGCAGTTCAAGGTATCTTTGGCAGAGCGCGAGAAACGCTTCCCTTTTTTCATCCAGCAATGCGACGACGGCGCGCGCCGCGTTTTGCGCCTTAACGTACTGCGCCTGCGTGATTTCGCCTTCCGCGAGCGCCGAGGAGAGCTCGTCCTCGTCGAGAATATAAATTCCGCCGTCCGCCGTCATCACGACGTCGAGCAGCAGGTCGTAAAAATAGGATTTCCCGTCGGGGAGTATGACGTTTCTGTCGGAAATGTCGAAGTAGAACTGGATGAAATTCCCCTCGCCGTCGTACATGGCCGTGAGCCAGTACGGGACGTCCGGCGCGGCGAGCTGGAGCCAGCAGTATCCGTCGTCCACGATGCGAACGCGCTTGCCGCCGTATGTTTTCTCAAGCGGCGCACCGACGCGCTCGAGCCGGATCAGGCCGGCCTCTCCCGTGAAATCGCTGTCGCCGACGCTCATAAACGCCGCGCTGCGCGCGAGTATGCGCGGCCAATGGCTTCGGGCGATGTCTTTGATGATAAGGCTCATGCTTTCTTCTTCCATACGATCCCGCCCGCGCCGCCGGACTTCACTCCAGCAAAAACTCGTGCTCGCGTGCGATGAGGCCGTCCTTAAATTCGAAGATATCGCAGGAACGCTCCCCGAGATCGTTTTTCAGAATGGCGGCGATTCGGCCGCCTTCTCCGCCCTCATACAGCGCCTCGCATGTGAATGTGCGCCCGCTGCCGCGGTATGCTTCCTTTATCGCCTCGATGCAGTGATCGGCGCCGATGACGGTTTTCGTGTCCCCTCCATGCAGAGTCCATACGACGTAGGGGGAGAGGTGTTTCCGGTATTCCTCCCAGTCCCGTCCGTTCTCAGAGTCGAAGAACTTCAGCAGCGCTTCCTTGTTGCCCATGGAGGTCATTCCGCCTTCTCCGCCTCGCGCTTTTTTTCACGCATGGCGATGTCGTTGGTGTCGATGGTCTTGCGGAACACCACGTAGCGGTCGTAGAGGAACTCCGTCACAAAGTTGAGCGCCATGCTGACGAGCGTCACGAGGTTGCCGTCCCAGCCGAGCGTGCTCTCGAGGTATTGGCCGCCGACGGTGGTCACGGGCGTGAATACGCAGTAGTACGCGAACACGAGCAGCATCGCGAGCGGCACGTTGGAGGCGGACTTGAACGTGAAGCGCCGGTTGAGCGTGAAGTTCCACAATACGGAAAGTATGAGCGCAACGAGGTAGCTGATCCAGTGCTCGACGCGCAGCAGGTCATATAAAAGCGCGTAGCTGCCGAACTGTATGATGCCCGCGCTCGCCGAGAACAGAGTGAACTTGACCGTGCGCCAGAACTCCTTATGCTTGGCCATGATTCAACCGCCTATCTTCTTTTGATATTTTCTTATATATATCACGCGCATGAGAGCCGTGTCAAACAGGGAAAGGCGGGCGTTCGCCCCCAACGCCCGCGCGTGCAGGAAACAGATGCACGCTTTTTTAATGAGCAGGCACAGCGCGCGGCAGTCGCCCTCATCCCGGGCGCGGCAGACCGCGCCCACGCCCGGCACGAGCGCGGCCCCGCGCCACCGGAGCGCGCGAAGGACGGCCTTTTCCTCCGGCTTCGCGGCGGGGATGCGGCTGCCGATCATTTGCGCGGCGTCGTCGAGCTACGCGGGGAGGTTTCCACCGAGGGCCGCGCACGCGAGCGCGGGCGCGGACGCTTCGAGCGCGGCGTGGCCGAACGCCTTTCGCGCGCGCGTGAGCAGCCGTTCGGCGCGCGGCGCGTCGAAGGGGAGCTCTCCCTCCGGCTGGCCCCTGCACGCGCGGCGGCAGGTTTCTTCGAGCAGCTTCGCGCGGGAGAACGCCTCCTCCCGGTCCCGCCCCGCGACGACGACGCCGTGGCGCGCCATCAGAACCGTGTGCGCGCCCGAAGCGAAGGCAGCTTCCACGTTGTTTGCGAGCTCCTTCGTGCCGGGCAGCGCGTAGGGCGCATGCGCAACGCCGCCGAGCGCCGCGCGCTCCCGCTCCGTCAGCGGGAGAGAGGCAAGTCCCGTCAGCGCGAGCGCAGAAGCGTAGGTCTGGTGCGTGTGTATGACGAACTCCGCCTCGGGAAAAACGCGGTACGCCGCGCTGTGGATGCGGTGTTCGGAGGAGGGCTTGCGCGCGCCCGTCCAGGTTCCGCTCGCCATGTCGAAGGGCACGACGTCGCCCTCGGACATGCTTTCGTAATCCATGCCGCTGGGCGTGATGAGCATGACGCCTTCATCCGCGCGGCAGCTCACATTGCCCCAGGTGCGCGCGACGAGCCCTTCGGCGAGCAGCATGCGCCCGGCCTCGGCGACGAGGCGCCTCGCTTCCGCTTCGTTTTTCATGCTTGCGTCACCTCCGTGCAATCGAACTCGCGCCAACGCCGCGGACGCCGCGCAGATGTTCGCCCCGGTATGGCCGCGCGGCCCGCGCCATGGGAAAAGCATGGCACACGACCTCAGGGAACGCGGCGGCCTGTCGGTTATTTGAGCAGAAACCGTATGCTGTAATGTTCGGGAAGAAAATAGAACTTGCAGCGCGCGAGGGCTTCCTCGCCGCGCGAGAGTATGGATTCGATCATGATGAGCGGCGTGCCCTCGGGCACCCGGAGGAATTCCACCTCGAGCTCGTTGGCATGGATGAGCTTGACGTGCAGGCTCTGGCTTTCCGCCTTTTCATAGAGCGTCGCGCTCAGAAGCTCGATGATGGCCTCGTCGTCCGCCACGTCGATCTCGAGCGCCTCGAGTACCCTGGCGGGCACCTGCATAAACGCGTAGCCGACCACGCTGTCCCCCGCGCGGTAGACGAGGTTGCTCGCAAGTACGATCTCGCTCATGCCGAGGGCAAGGCGGTTGCGCGCGATGTCCGTGGGGCTCGCGTAGTTGAATTGGATCTCCACGTCGTCGACGCGCTGCTTGCACAGCGTCGTCATGGGGTTGAAGATGCGCTTGGGTATGGCCCTGTCGTCCCTGCGCGCGACGAGCGTGCCCTTGCCCTGGGATTTGATGATCAGCCCGTCCTCGTTGAGTATCGCGAGCGCCTGGCGCAGCGTGTTCCGGCTCACGCCGTATTTCTGCGCGAGCTGGACCTCGCCGGGCAGCAATTCCCCCTGCGCGTAAACGTTGTTCACGATGTCCAGATACAGCGAATTGTAGATGCTCACATACGAAGGCACGCTGCTGCTGTAAAGCCGGTTGTTCTGCATCCGTCACACCCCTTGGGAAGAGTCGGTCAACTTGTTTAACATTTTACCACCGCGCCGCGCCGATTACAAGACGGATTTACGGCGCGCCGAGCCGCCGCGGTTTCGCGGGCCGCATAAAAGCGGGAATATTCGCATATTACGGCGCTTAACGGCCGCGCGGGAGAAGTTATATCTTGACAGCATATATGTGCGATGATATACTTCATAGTTGTTGAACAAGTTTGAGCGGACGTATCCTTTGCCGTCGTTATACGGCGCCCGGCAGCGGGCGCAAATATAAATACGCAATAAGGAGGGTCTCATGGAAAACAACCAAGTCAAGAAGAAGGGCATAGGCAGGCTCCTTCTGGGCGAGTGGAAGACTGCGACCATCGTCACCGTCGGCATAGGCGCCGCGCTTTACGGCGTGCTGATGGTGTACGGCGGCATCCCGGTGTTCACGAACACGCAGCTCACGACGGCCATGATCATACCGGTCGTGGTAGGCGGCCTGTTCGGGCCTCTCCCGGCGCTCGTGACCTGCGGCGTCGGCAACGTGATCGCGGATCTGATCGGCGGCTGGGGCATGTGGTTCGACTGGTCCATAGGCAACGCGGTCATGGCGTTTTGCGTCGGCCTCCTGCCCGTGTACGGCGCGAAGATCAGGGAAGGCGTTTTCAACGTCAAGCACGCGGTCATCTACGCGGTCTGCTGCATACTGGGCAACGTTCTGGCCTTCGGCATCGTCACGCCGGTATTCTCCTATCTGCTCTACGCGTCCGACCTAAACATCACCTTCCTGCAGGCGTTCGCGGCGACGCTGGGCAATAGCTCGGTGCTCATCGTCATCGGCATACCCATACTGATACTGCTCGCGAGCCGCTTCAAGGCAAGGACCAATCTCTCGCAGGAAAAATCCAACGACTATTGATGCGATTGTGACTAGGTGATATGAAACAGACCGTCGTCCGATTCGAAAACTTCGGGTACCGTTATAAGGTGCAGCAGGAACCGACGCTGTACGACATCAACCTCGAGATCCATAAAGGCGAGAAGGTGCTCATACTCGGCAGCTCCGGCAGCGGGAAATCGACGCTTGCCAACTGCATCAACGGGCTCATCCCGTTTTCGTACGAGGGGACGATCACCGGCTCCGTGACCGTGAACGGAAAGGAAACAAGCGGCCTTTCCATACATGGCCTGAGCGAAATGGTGGGGACGGTGCTCCAGGACAGCGACGCGCAGTTCGTGGGCCTTTCCGTGGGCGAGGACATCGCCTACGCCATGGAAAACGAGTGCGTCCCCAGGTGCGAGATGGTGCCGGTCGTGCGCCGGCACGCGGGCGTCGTGGGCATGCAGGATTTCATAGGCGCGGTGCCGTTCGACCTCTCCGGCGGTCAGAAACAGAAGGTGGCGATCGCGGGCGTGCTCGGCAATGATGTGAACATACTCATCTTTGACGAGCCGCTCGCGGCGCTCGATCCCCGCATGGGGCAGACCGCGGTCGAGCTCATCGACGAGCTTGCGCAGGACGAGGAGCGCACGATCATCATCATCGAGCACCGCCTCGAGGATGTGCTGCACAGGCGGATCGACCGCGTGATACTCATGGCCGAGGGCCGCATCGTGGCGGACCTGCCGCCCGAGGAACTGATCCGCAGCACGCTGCTCGCGCAGTACGGCATCCGCGAGCCGCTCTATATCACGGCGATGAAATACGCCGGCTGCGCCGTCGCGGACAACGAGAACCTGCGCGACATCCATTCGCTTGCGCTCACCGGGGAGAACGAACGGAAGCTCCTCGCCTTCTTCAACGCCGACCCGCCCGCGCCCGAGGCGCGCCTTGGCGGGGAGGCCGTCCGTTTCGACCACGTCAGTTTCGCATACGACGCGGGCAGGGACGTCCTGAAGGACGTTTCGTTCGCGATCCATAAAGGGGAACGCATCGCCGTCATCGGCAAGAACGGCGCCGGGAAATCCACGGCGGCGAAGCTCATCTGCGGCGTCGCGCGCCCGAGGGAGGGCCGTGTTTTCATCTCGGGCAAAGACGCCGGATCGATGTCCGTCAAGGAGATCGGCGAGCGCGTCGGCTATGTGATGCAGAACCCCAACCAGATGCTGCTTAAAGATACCATCAAAAGAGAGGTCGAGTTCGCCCTGAGCGTGCGCGGCATGGGGGCGGACGCCATACGAGAGAAGGCCACCGCCGCGCTCAACGCGTGCAGTCTCTACCCGATGCGCAACTGGCCCGTGGATACGGTCAGCTACGGGCAGAAGAAGCGCGTCACCGTGGCATCCATACTCGTGCTCACGCCGGATGTGCTCATACTGGACGAGCCCTCCGCCGGGCAGGATTACCGCAGCTACACCGAGATCATGAAGTTCATAGACGCGCTCAACCGCGAGCTCGGCATCGCGATCCTCTTCATCACGCACGACATGCACCTCGCGCTCGAAAATACGGACCGCGCCGTCGTCTTCGCGGACGGCCGCCTCGTCGCGGACGACCGCGTGTTCAACGTGCTCGCAGACGACGAAACCATCAGGGAGGCGAGCCTCAAGCAGACCTCGCTCTACACGCTCGCGGTGCGCCTCGGCCTGCCGCCGGAGCGGGTCATCCGTCGCTTCATCGAGCACGAAAGGCAGGTGAAGGCGCGTGAATAACAGGCTGGTCATCAACTTCATCCCCGGGCCCACCACGCTGCACAAAATGACGGGCGGCACAAAAGTATTGCTGTTCGTGCTCTACACCATAGCCGTCATCGCCACGTTCGACATCCGCGTGCTGCTGCCGCTCATGGTGCTGCCGCTCGCCGCCATCGTTTCGATGAAACCCAACTACAAGCCGCTCGTTTTCCTGTTCGGCTTCACGTTTTTGACGGTGGGCGTCATCGGTTCGGTCATGCTCATCGCGGTGTCGCCGGATGTCGGCATGGTGCACGTCGGCTCCCACACGCTCGTCATGCAGATCACGGAGTCGATCTACGTCACCAAGGAAACGCTCTGGTATATACTCGTCACCTTCGTCAAGCGCACGGCTTCGTTCCTGGTCGTCATCGCCTTCGCGCTGATGACGACGCCCTCGGAATTCGCCTCGGGGCTGAATTTCCTTCGCGTGCCCTATAAAATCTGCATCATCGTGTCGCTTGCCTACCGCACGATTCCGGATATCGCGCACCGTTTCATCGACATCCGCAACTCCATGATGATGCGCGGCGTCGAGCTGGATTCCCGGCGCGCCTCCCTCGGCAAGCGGCTCAAATATACGGGCGCCATGCTCGCCCCGCTGATCATCTCCTCGTTCGGCCGGGTGGAGAGCATCGCCAACGCCATGGACCTGCGCGGCTTCGGAAGGCACAGGAAGCGCACCTGGTACGCAGAGCACGAGTTGACGCGCGCGGACAGGATCATGCGCGCGTTCGCGGCGGCGCTCGCCGCGGCGACGCTGTTCTACATCGCGTACTTCAAGATCATCAACCCCTATCCGGTCACCATGTGGTGCCCGTTCGTAAGCCCGGAGAACATCACGAAGACCAACGTGTTCGACACGCTGTTCTTCCTTAAATGGTTCGATTAAAGGAGCGAAAGCTCAGTATATACAGCGAAAGGAACGACCCATAGATTATGAAACGCGCGATCGTCATGCAGACGGATTTCGGTGTGGACAACCTCTCCGTTTCAACCATGAAAGGCGTCTGCCGCCAGGTGTGCGGCGAACTGGACCTGTTCGACAGCACGCACGCCATACGCCCGTTCGACGTGCTCGCGGCTTCCGACGCGCTCGTCTACGCCATGCCGTACTGGCCCGAGGGCACGGTGTTCGTGTCCGTGGTGGACCCCGGCGTGGGCACGGCGCGCAGGAGCTGCGTCGCGAAGCTCAACAACGGCAGCTTCGTCGTGACGCCGGATAACGGCGCTTTGACCTATGTGAAGGAACGGCTCGGCATACAGGCCGTGCGCGAGATCGACGAGCGCGTCAACCGCTATCCCGCCACGCGCGACATCCACATCTTCCACGGGCGCGACGTGTACGCCTACTGCGCGGCAAGGCTCGCCGCGGGCGTCATCGACTTTGCGGGCGTCGGCCCGGAGTATCCCGTGGAGGAGATCGTCATGGCCCCGTACCTGCGCCCGGGCAAAGAGGGCGGCGCGGTATTCGGCATGATCTGCGAGGCGACGGAGCATTTCGGCCTCGTGGGGACGAATATCCCGTTCAAATGGCTTTCGCAGAACGGCATGGAGTACGGCTCCAAAGTCCGCGTCGCGATCTTCCATGGGGACGAGGCCGTGTACGACGCGGTCGTCCCGCTCGAGAAGAGCTTCGGCTACGTCGAAAAAGGCGCGGCGTTCGCCTTCAGTTCCGAGACCGGCGCCGTGATGGTCGCGAAAAACCAGGGGAACCTCGTGCTGGACTGCGGTCTTGGCGCGGGGCCCGACTGGAAGCTTGCCGTGAGCAAGGCGTAAGGCGCCCCGATGCAGAAGCGTCTGATCGCCATCGAAACGGATTACGGCACGGCCGACGGGCGCGCCGCAAAGCTCGTGGGCGCCGTCAAGCGCGTCGACGCGTCGCTCGAGGTGTGCTTCGCCAACCACGCCTGCCCGCGCGGGAACATCCTGTTCGCGGGGACGATGCTCTACAATTCCCTCGCCTTTTTCCCGAGGGATACGGTCTACGCCTGCATCGTCGAGCGCGCGGACGGGGAGAATCCCCCCTGCGCGGCGAAAACCCATGACGGCAAGCTCATACTCGCGCCGGACAACGGCAGCCTGACCATCTGGCTCGAGAACTTCGGCATCGCCGCGCTCCGGCGGCTCGACGCCGCGCAAGCGCCCGCCGATATGAACCCTTACGCCTGGTTCGCGGCGCGCCTCGCGAACGGGACGCTCGCGTTCGACGGCCTCGGCCCCGAATATCCCGTTGAAAGCGCGCAGCGCTTCCCGATGCGCGGGGCGGCGGTGGGGGAGGGCTATGCGGAGTGCGGCGTGCTGAGCGTGATGGAGAACTTCGGCAACCTGAACCTTTCCGTTTCGATCGAGCGCTTCGAGCAAACGGGCATCCGTTTCGGGGACACCGTGCGCGTGACGCTGTGCTGCGGCGAGGAAATCCGCTTCGACGCGGATGTGCGCTACGACCGCTCGTTCGGCTTTACGGCGCCCGGCGCGCCCATACTCTTCAACGGCAGCAGCGGCTATGTCGGCCTCGGCCTGAACCAGGCGAGCTTTTCGGATCAATATATGAAGGATCGGCGCGAGCTGCCGGACGGGGTCGGCGCGTATGCCCTCGTCATCCGCAAGGCCGCCGCCGGAAAGGAAGCCTCATGAAACCCAGCATCGTTCTGCAGACCGACTTCGGCCTGACCACGGGCTTCGTGTGCGCCATGGTCGGCGTCATCAAAACGGTCGATCAGGAGCTCGCGGTCTACGACCTCAACCATGAGATCCGCCCGTTCGACATGCGGCAGGCCTCGTTCCTGCTCGCGGACACCATACCATACTGGAGGCCCGGCACGATATTCGTGTCCGTGGTGGACCCGGGCGTGGGCACACCCCGGCGCGGCTGCGTCGCGCGGCTTAAAAACGGCAGCTATGTCGTCACGCCGGACAACGGCACCCTGACCGCCGTGCTCGGCGAAATCGCCGAGGTGCGCGAGATCGACGAAACCGTCAACCGCCTCAAGGGCAGCGAGAAATCCGGCACCTTCCACGGACGGGACGTGTTCGCCTACTGCGCGGCGAAGCTCGCCTCCGGCGTCATCGATTACGCGGGCGTGGGCCCCGCCTATCCCGTATCGGAAATCGCAACCTTCCCCGTGACGCGAGGCAGTGTGGGCGAGGGCGTTGCCGAGGGGGAGATCGCCGGATGCCTCAGGCATTTCGGCGGCGCGTCCACGAACATACATGTGGACGACTTCGAAAAAACCGGCATACGCCTCGGGGATATGACGCGCGTGACGATCGTCAAAAACGGCGAAACGCTCTTCGACCGGGACGTGCTTTTCCACCGCTCCTTCGGCTATGTGCCCGAGGGCGAGCCCATACTCTACAACGGCGGCACAAGCCCGTACGTCGCACTGAGCCTCAACAAAAGGAGCTTCGCCGCGAAATACCTGCCGGATATCTTCAATCCCGGCGAGAATTTCGCCGACTATAAGGTTCATATCGCAAAGGTGAAAAAGGAGGGCTGAGCATATGGGCAAACCCTGCATCGCCATGCAGACGGACTTCGGCGTGTCGAGCGGCGCGATGTTCGGCGTGTGCAAATCCGTCGATCCCGGGCTCGAGGTGTTCGACGTCGCGTACAACATCCCCAAGTTCAACATCGAGCGCGCGTCCTCGCATTTGCGAAGCGTGGTCCCGTTCTGGCCGAAGGGGACGATCTTCGTTTCCGTCGTCGACCCGGGCGTGGGCACGGCGCGCCGCGCCTGCGTCGCCAAAACAGCGAACGGGTACTACATCGTGACGCCGGACAACGGCAGCCTGACGGGCGTCCTCAACGAGTTCGGCATCGCCGGGGTGCGCGAGATCGATGAAACCGTCAACCGCCTCAGGGGCACGGAGAAGACGAGCATCTTCCATGGGCGCGATCTGTTCGCCTACTGCGCGGCCAGGCTTGCCGCGGGCGTCATCGACTTCGCGGGCGTCGGGCCGGAGTATCCGGTCGCCGAGATCGTGACGTTCACGATACCCCCGGTTTCCATCGCGGCGCGCGCGGCGCGCGGCTGCGTGACGGAGCTCATGGAGCCCTTCGGCAACCTTGAAACGAACATCCGCATCGAGGATTTCGAAAAAACCGGCATAACGCAGGGCGAATACGTGCGCGTCGCCGTGCGTCATAAGGAAACGACCGTGTTCGACAAGACCATACTCTACCACCGCTCCTTCGGCTACGCGCCTCCGGACGGGGAGATCCTCTACAACAGCTCGAGCGGCTTCATGGGCGTCGCCATGAACCGGCGGGATTTCGCGCGCACCTACGGCGTCGAGGGCGGCTCGGAGTGGCGGATCCTCATCGCGAAGGAGGATTGACATGGCCATGCCCTGCGTCGTTCTGCTCACCGACTTCGGGGACGGAAACGGCTCCGGCGCGATGCTCGGCGTGTGCAAGCGCGTGGAGCCTTCGCTTTCGGTCTACGAGCTCACCAACGACGTCCCGCGCTTCGACGTGGCCGCGGCCTCGCGCCTAGTTGCGGACCAGATCCCCGCGTGGCCGCGCGGCACGGTGTTCGTTTGCGCGGTGGACCCCGCTTCCGGCGCGGGGGAGCGCGTGCTCGCGTGCCGCACGCCCGAGGGTTCCATCGTCGTCGGCCCGGACAACGGCTGCTTCGCCGATGCGGCGGCGCGGCTCGGCGTTGCCGGGGCGCGCGCGCTCGCCTCGCTCAACGCGCGATACCTTCTCATGGAGCCCAACGCCCCCAGCCACGGCAGGAATCTCGCGTACTGCGCGGCATGCCTCGCCGCCGGGAAGCCCGGCTTCGACGATGCCGGGGAGGTTGTCGAGCCGGCGGAATTGAGTAAGGTTCCGTAACCTCGTTTCACTCCTTTCCCGGTTCTGCAGCATGCTCAGGCACGCCTCGAACTCTGGAATGCCTGCGACATAAGCGTGAAGGCGAAATTCCCGCAGCCGCTCCTTCGCCCGCATGGAGTCCCCGCTCTTCATAAATTTGTAGAACACTTCCTTGAGCAGATACGCTTCCCTCAGGTCGCGCGACACGAGCGGCATGCGCTCGAGCGCGGCCTTGTTTTCATCCGGGAGCCGGGACATATGCGCCGGAAGAAGCTTTCTGCTATGCTTGAAGTAGATACGCTCCTCTTTGGGCAGAGCCTTCTGCGCCATCTTTCTCACGTTTTCCGGTGCCCAGGTGCAGTAGCGCACCACATGGAAGCGGGGCGGCGGAAACGTGTTTATGGCGCCGGTGGATATTTGTCTTCCCAACAGTCAAATTATGCTGAGGATGAATGTTAGGTTGACCTTAGGCGACGGAAACCGGCCAAATCAGCTTTTGGGTACCGCTCCCGACGTTGAGCTGCAGCCCTCCGCCTACCCGACAGAGAACCCCGAAAGCCTTGAAGCGGATGATCTGTTGACGGACCCATGGATAAAGTGGGTAATCAATGATTCATATGACCCGGTTCTGTTGGAACAGGCGGTAAATGGGCCGTAAGCAATCTTTTTGATTGCCTGATATCAGCCGTTGGAAGGATGCCGGCCGCGTTAAGAGCGTTGTATCGATATCGAATGAAACAAATAGACAGATGTTGAAACATGAATACGGGATGAGGCCGATTGCGCAGTTGTTCCCGACTGTCGCATGGCGCGCGCCTGACGCTTGCGCGAATCCATCGTCAGGGATTCACATACTTCTCCGCCACGCGGAAGAACGTTTCGATTTCCTCTTGCGTACAGCCGACGCATAGCAGGTCGTTCATGGTTGCGGACACCATCTCCGCGTCTCGGAGCCGGTGCGCCCAGAGAAGCCGCACGCCTTGTTTGGTGGGGTAGAGCAGAACGGTCTTCGCGTTGCCCTCCTGCCTGCACCGCACGACGCAGCCCTTGCGCTCGAGTTTGGCCACGGTCTGCGAGACGGCGCCCTTGGTGCGGTTCCAGAATGCGGCGAGCTCGCTCACGTTGATGCCGGGGTTGCGCTCGGTGGCGCCGAGCGTGTGCGCCTCGACCGTGCTCATCGGCTCGTTCGCGCGCGCGTTCGCCTGCGCCGAGCGGTCGCCGTACAGCAGAAAGAATTCGTAGAGAACATCGGCCTTTTTACACAGGCGCTCATAGCGATCCCCCCCGGGTTCCAATCTTGCCGTTTCTTCCACAGCAGCCGCTCCTTCAATTTATTTTACATTAAAAGACATATGTTATAATGATGATAACACAAACCGCGAAACATGTAAATCAGTCAACATGATATCCCCGGCATATTCATACGCCGCAAATTTGGAAGATTCGGGCGTTCCGGCGCTTCCGGCGCGGCTCGTTCGCGCAAGATGCGCGGCTTTCCCCGGGGGATATCAAAAAGCGCATTCCGCGTATCCGCAAGGCAAAAATGTGCTATAATCCGGTTATGAAGCTAAAATCCCAACCGCTCATCCATCCCTTCGAGCCCGTGTATGACGCGCGTTCGCGCGCGCTGGTGCTGGGCACGTTCCCCTCCGTCAAATCGCGCGCGCAGGGGTTCTACTACGGGCACCCGCAGAACAGGTTCTGGCGCGTGCTTGCCGGGGTTTACGGGGAAAGCGTTCCGGAATCGATCTGCGAAAAGCGCGCGCTGCTGCTCGCGCACGGCGTCGCGCTCTGGGATGTGCTCGCGAGCTGCGAGATCCAGGGCTCCGCGGACGCGTCCATCCGTAACGCCGTGCCGAACGACGTCGCGGGCCTGCTGCGAAAAACCGGAATATCCCGCGTGCTCGTCAACGGGAGGACCGCCCATGCGCTCTACATGAAATACGTGTATCCCGAAACGGGCGTCCCCGCGCTGCCCCTGCCCTCGACGAGCCCGGCGAACGCCGCGCGGACGCCTGCGGAGCTGACGGAGATCTGGCGCGCGGCGCTCACGGGGGAGCAGGCATAATCGCGCGGACGGGCTCGCGGCTGTTCGAAACGGGCGCCGCCGGCCGAACGGAATCCAAAAAGGAGGTATCCTTATGAAATACGAATGCAAAAAGGATGTGTCGGCGCTTCTTAACGCGAAGCAGGCCCCCGCCGTCGTGAGCATTCCGAGCTGGAATTTCATCGCCGTCGAAGGAGCGGGCGACCCGAACGGGGAGGATTTCTCGCAGCGCGTCAACGCGCTGTATACGCTCTCGTACACGCTGAAATTCGCGTATAAGGCTGCGTGCGCGAAGGACGCGAAACTGCTTGAGCGAAACGGCTATGACGACTTCTCCGTGTTCCCGCTCGAGGGCGTGTGGGACACCGCCAACCCGGGCGATCTTCGCGACAAGGCAAGCTTTCGCTACACCATCATGATCCGGCAGCCGGATTTCATCGGCGGCGACATGTTCGAGGCGGCGCGCGTTGAGGCCGCGCGCAAAAGGCCGCATCCGCTGCTCGGCGAGGCTGCTTTCGTAAGCATGGAGGAAGGCCTGTGCGCACAGATGCTCCACGTCGGCCCCTACGACGACGAGCCTGCGACTTTCGAGAAGATGGACGGCTTCATTGCGAAGCAGGGCTGCGCGCGCGACGGCCATGTCCATCGGGAGATCTACCTCGGCGATCCGCGCAGAACCGCGCCGGAAAAGCTCAGGACGATATTGCGCTATCGGATCAAACCTCTGTAAACAAAGGAAAACGGCCTGCGCGACTGAAAGCGAAGGCCGTCTATTATTCACACGATTGTCAATTGTCAATTTCCCCTCGTCCCTCACCCCTTATTGGGGATATACGGGATGATCTGCTTGGCGAGCTGGGCGATGGTCATGCTCTGCAGCGAGACTTTGCCGGGGCCTGTGACGACGGTGTCGACCAGACCTTCGCCGCCGAAGAGCACGTTCTTGAAGCCTTTGACCATCTGAACGTCCATCGTGCAGGTCATGTCCATTAGCGCGACCACGCCCGTGTCGCAGACGATCTGCTCGCCGGGCTGCAGGTTGTAGTCCACGCAATGCCCGTCGAGCTCGAGGAACACGATGCCGGGGCCTGTGACGCGCTGCATGATGAAGCCTTCGCCGCCGAAGAAGCCGGCGCCGACTTTCTTGTTGAACTGCACCGCGAGCTGTATGCCGTATGTGCCGCAGAGGAACGCCTTCTTCTGGCACACGACGCTCTCGCCCGGGGCGAGCTCGCGCGCGACGATGCGCCCGGGGAAGCTCGAGGCGAACGCGATTTCCGCGGGGCCCTGCGCGGTGTACTTGCTCAAAAACAGGCTTTCGCCCATGAACATGCGGCCGAGCGCCTTGCCCGCGCCGCCCTCGCTGGTGGCCTCGGTCATTACGGCGCCGCGCGACCATGTGCGCCCGCCGGCCTCGCTGATTAAGGCCTCGCCGGGGTTGAGCTGGATGATCACGACGGGCAGCGCTCCGCCTTCGATCGAGTAACGCATAGTGAATACCCCCTGTCGTATTTCGGACGCCGCGCGGGGCGGCTTTCCGTTACCATTATTATACAGGCCGGGCCTGCGCGGAACAAGTGGTTTGACACCTGAAACATCCGATGTTACTATATGCGTAACAAACGCGGACGAGGTAGCTTATGTTTCAGGAGAGGACCGGCGCGAAGGACGACCCGAGGCAGGATCTGTTTTATGTCGCCCTCATATTGGCGTTCATCATTTTCGCGAAGAATATTTTCGCCATCCTTTCCTCCCTGCCCGCGCCCTGGGATGCCGCGGCGAAAATCGCTTCCATAGCCGGCCTCGCGCTGGCGGTCTGGCTGTTCTACAGGATAAGGATCGTGGACTACCGCTATTCCGTCGCCTGCCGCCGGGACGGGGGAGAGGACGGGGAGCAGGAGGAACAGGCGCCTGCCTATGCCGAGGGGACCGTGCTCTTCGAGCGCATGACCGCCAACAGGGGCAGGCTCGTCGAGCGGGTGGAGCCGCGGGAGCTCGTCGCGCTCATAGCGCCCGGCGGGGCGCTTCCCGAAGGGCTCGCTTCCAGGGACATCATGCGCTGCTCGGCGCTTGAGGCAAAAAAATCGCACCTGCTCGTATACCGCAGGGAGGATCGGCTTCGCGCGGTGCGCTTCTCGCCCACGCAGGCTTTGGCCGAGCGCGTGCGGGAAGCAATCGCTGCGATCGCGGCGCGCTGAGCGCCGTTCTTGCGCGATGGAAAGGCTTGGGGTATAATACTGAATCATCAACATAATCTGGAACAGGGAAGCTCCCTGAAGTATACGACGGTTTTCTTCGACCTCGACGGAACGCTCATCGAATCCGGCCCCGGCATATTCGCTCTGGTGCGCGCGGTGCTCCGCGATATGGGGCTGCCCGACCGGCCGGATGCCGATATGCCCGCAATGATCGGTCCGCCCCTCTACGACGGCTTCCGCGACGTGCTTAAGATTCCGGACGAGCGCATGGACGAGGCGCTCACGCTGTACCGCGAGAAGTCGCGCACCGTGGGCGTCGGGCTCATCAAGCCGTACCCGGGCGTGCCGGAGCTGCTGCGGGCGCTGCGGGAGGAGGGTGTGTTCACGGGAGTTGTGACCTCCAAGAT
This sequence comes from Firmicutes bacterium ADurb.Bin248, assembly GCA_002069725.1. GTDB lineage: Bacteria > Bacillota > Clostridia > Christensenellales > CAG-138 > Phil1. The sequence continues at coordinate 24,185 of MWBW01000029.1, forward strand.
CACGCCTGCCGCCAGGGAGCATCTCGGGCGATTGGGCCTCGCGCCGCACCTCGACTACGTGCGCGGCGGTGTGCCGGGCGGCAGCGCGGAGAAGCTGACGATCCTTCGCGGCGCGCTCGAGGATGTACGCCCGGACTTCGCGCGCACGGTCATGGTCGGGGACCGCCACTTCGACCTGCTCGCCGCGCGCGAGGCGGGGATCGCCTCCATAGGCGTGACGTATGGCTACGGCAGCGCGGCCGAGATCGCCTCATGCGCGCCGACCCACACGGTCGCGGGCGTGGCGGAGCTCGGGGAGTTGCTGCTTGGATCTATTTTTCCTATCCTGAAGCGAAAGGAGTGAACGGGATGAAGCTGATTTTCGCAATCGTGCAGAACGACGATTCCAAGAGGCTCATCAAGGCGCTGGTGCAGAACAACATCAGCGTGACGCGCATTTCGAGCACCGGCGGGTTCCTGCACGGGGGGAACACCACGCTCATGATCGGCGTCGAAAAGGACAAGGTGCCCGAAACCCTGGACATCATCAAATCCAAATCCAGCACGCGCAAGGAGTTCATGGTGATCCCCTCGACGCTGCCGGGCTATGCCGACAGCTCGCCCACGCCTGTGCAGGTAACGCTGGGCGGCGCCACGGTGTTCATCGTGGACGTGGGGGAATTCCATAAGTTTTGAGTACGGCGGCGAACATCATCCGCGACAGGCTCGCCTGCGCCTTTTCGGCGGGGCGGGTTTGCCATGCCTTTTTCATATCGGGGCAGGACGACGCGCTGCTCTCGGAACTCGCGGGCGACGCCGCGCGCCGCGTGCTTTCGTGCGGCGCGCAGGACGCGAAGCTTGCGCAGAACCCGGATTATTTCGAGCTCGACGGTTCCGCCCATACTAAAATTGAGGATTTCCGCGCGCTGCTCTCGGAATTCATCCGAAGGCCGCGCGGATTTTTCGGCCGCGTCTTTTTCATACGCAACGCGCATATGCTCTCGGCGCAGGCGCAGAACGCGCTTTTGAAAACCCTCGAGGAGCCGCCCGGGAACGCGGTGTTCCTGCTCACGGGCAATGCCGAGGGCGTTTTGCCCACCGTCGCCTCGCGCTGCTGCGTGCTGCGCGCGGGGCTCGCGGGCAAGGACGAGGTCTGCGCCCGTCTGGTCGAGCGCGGCGCTTCGCGGGAGGAAGCCCGCCTGTTCGCCGCGCAGAGCTGCGGCAGCGCCAGCCGGGGCGAGCGGCTCTTTTCACAGGAGTCGTATCGCGCGCTGCGTCGGGATTCTCTCGACGCGTTCGCGCTGCTGCTCTCGGGCGGCTTGCCCGGCGCGTCGAAACAGCTTGCGGCGGACGCCTCGGGCGCGCTCTCGTTCATGCTCTCGTATCTTTCCGACCTGCTTTGGCTCAAGCTCGGCGGGGAAGTTTCGGACAATCCGGACAGGGAGGCGGAGCTTCGCGGCTTCGCCGGAAGCTTTACAATCGGAAAAATCGCGTGTATGATAGAATTACTGTCCGGGACAAGCGCCTGTCTCGCGCGCGCCGGCGGCGGCGCGTATTTCGCCGCACCCGCGCTTAACAGGCTGTTTCTGGACGTTTCGGAGGTTGTAAATCAATGAAAACCGTAATCGGCGTCAGGTTTCGCGAGGGCGGGAAGACGTATTTTTTCAGCCCGGGCGAGCTTGAGATAAAGGAAGGGGACGGCGTCATCGTCGAAACCGCCCGCGGCACGGAGTTTGGGGACGTGGTCAACGCCCCGCAGGAGGTGGAGGACGACAAGGTCGTGCTGCCCCTCAAGGATGTGCAGCGCGTCGCCTCGGCCCACGACAGGGAGCAGCGCGACAAGAACCGCGCCAGGGAGAAGGAAGCCTTCGGCGTCTGCCTCAAAAAGATCGCCGACCACAAGCTCGACATGAAGCTCGTGGACGTCGAGTATTCATACAACGGCTCGAAGGTGGTGTTCTACTTCACGGCGGACGGCAGGGTGGACTTCCGCGAGCTCGTCAAGGACCTTGCATCCGTGTTCAAAACGAGGATAGAGCTTCGCCAGATCGGCGTGCGCGACGAGGCCAAGATGCTCGGCGGCCTCGGCTCCTGCGGGAGGCCCGTGTGCTGCAAGACCTTCCTCGCGGACTTCACGCCCGTGTCGATCAAAATGGCCAAGGAGCAGAACCTTTCGCTCTCGCCCACAAAGATCTCGGGCATCTGCGGCAGGCTTATGTGCTGCCTCAAATACGAGCAGGACTGCTACGAGAGCATGCGCCGCCAGATGCCGCGCGTCAGCCGCGAGGTCATGACGCCGGACGGGGTGGGCACCGTGCTTGAGAACAACGTCATCACCGAAAGGACGCGCGCGCGCGTGGCGCTCGCGGACGGCACCTTCGATGTGCGTGAGTATCCCTTCCGCGAGCTCAGGCCCAAGGGCGGCGGCAGGCCGGAAACGGAGAACGCCGCCGAACCCGCGAAGGGCAAAGCCGCGGACGGCGAAGCCGGGGATGCTGCGGACGCGCCCCTTGATTTTTCGGAATGAGTGCGTTAAAATAACCTGTGAAACTATGAATGGAGGATGAAGTCATGGCTTATAAGATCAGCGACGCCTGCATCAGCTGCGGCGCTTGCGAACCCGAATGTCCGGTCGGCGCGATCTCCCAGGGTGACACCATCTATGTGATCAACCCCGATCTTTGCATCGATTGCGGCGCGTGCGAGGGAGTCTGCCCCGTCGGCGCACCCCAGCAGCAGGACTGAACAAAGATAAACGGCGCATCAGGGCGGGTCGTGTGCCCGCCCTTTTGTTTCATAAAAGAGGCTCCGCCTATTTTGGAATGCGCCGATGCCGGAATCGCGGGGACGGGTCCCGACGGTCGCAGCCCGGTGCCCGAAGGCGTCTCCCGCCTGAGGACCATATCCGTCCGGGAACCCGGATCGCGGCCCCTTGACGGTTTCCTAAGGATTTTTTGATGCCGGGAGGCGCCCGATGCGAAAGAACAAGCCCTATATCGGCATGCTGATGATGCTCGCCTGCGCGTTGCTCTGGAGCCTCAACGGGCTTTCCATCAAGCTCGTGCCGTGGGGCGCCATGGCGCTGGCGGGCTGGCGCGGGCTCGCTGCGGCGCTTGCGCTGTTCGCCGCGATGCGGCTGTTGAAATACCCCGTTCGCTTGAAACCGCGCACGCTGCTCATCGGCCTGTGCGTGTGCGCGACGGGCCTGATGTACATCGTCGCCAACCGCCTGACTACCGCGGCCAACGCCATCGTGCTCCAATATACCTCGCCCGTGTGGATGATGGCGCTCGGCATGGTGTTTTTCGGCCGGAGATACCGCCCGCTCGATTACGGCGCGGTGGTCTTTACCGTCGCGGGCATCGCGCTCTTCTTTTTCGGCGAGCTGACGCCGGGCGGCATAACCGGCAACATACTCGCCATCGCCGACGGCTGCACGCTCGCGCTCGTATACCTGCTCGTGGGCGAGTCGGACGAGCCGCACCGGCTCTCGGGCATACTTTTGGGCCTTGTTTTGACGGCGCTCGTGGGCATCCTGCTGAGCCTTGCCGATCCGCCGTCCGTCACGCCCGCTTCGGCCGCCCTCGTGGCGGCGATGGGCGTCTTTCAGCTCGGACTGCCGTACGCGCTCTACAGCGTGGCGATCAATTATTGTCCTCCGCTTGGCTGCGTGCTCATCGGCTCGGCGGAGATCGTGCTCAACCCGGTCTGGGTATGGCTCGCTGTGGGCGAAGCGCCGGATGTTTTCGCGCTCGCCGGGGGCGCGGTGATACTCGCGACCGTTACACTCTGGTGTGCGCTCGGCGGCGCGAAGCTGAAGGAGGGGCTCCCGCTGAGCTGACGGGTATCCCGCTTATCCGTCGTTTTTCTTATGAATACGAATTTTCGTCCCAACGCGCGTACCTTTTTCCGTTTCGCCATACCCTCGGTCGCGTCCATGCTCATGTATTCGCTCTATACCATCATCGACGGCATATTCCTTGCGCACGCCGTCGGCGAATACGCGCTCGCGGCCATCAACCTCGTCATGCCTTACGTAAACGCCGTGTTCGCGCTGGCCGTGTTCTTCTCGATGGGAACCTCGACGCTCGTCGCCTTCGCGCTCGGCCGGGGAGACCGTGAGGAGGCGGACCGCGTGTTTACGCAGAACACCTATGTTCTTTTCGCGCTCTCCTTCGCGCTCGCCGCGCTCGTGGAAATCTTCACCGAGCCGCTCGCGCGCTTCCTCGGCGCGAGCGGCAATACGGCGGCTTACGTCGTGACGTATCTTCGCATCGTCGCGCCCTTCACGTTCTTCTTCATGGTGGGATACAGCTTCGAGGTGCTCGTCAAGACGGGCGGCCACCCGGCCATGTCGTTCGTGAGCATGTTAAGCTGTTTCGTCGCGAACGTCGCGCTGCACCTCGTTCTGGTCGTATGGCTGGATTTGGGCATCGCGGGCGGCGCCGTGGCCACGGTCGTCGCGCAGGGAATCGGCTTCTTCATCTTCGTCGTCCATTTTCTTAGGAAAAAATCCAGCCTGCGCTTTGTGCGGCTCAAAAAGCTCTTCCTCGGCGTATACGGGAAGATACTTTCCCTCGGCCTCTCGGAGTTCGCCGGGGAAGCGTCTCTTGCGCTCACCGTGTTCCTTTTCAACCGCGCCGCGTATCGCCTCCTCGGGGACGACGGCGTGATCAGCTACGCGGTGCTCGCCTACGTCAACAACATCGTGCTCATGGTCATGTCCGGCGTGGCGCAGGGCATGCAGCCGCTCGTGGGGCTTTCCCACGGCGCGGGCGACGCGAAAAGCTGCGCGCGCTTCTACGGCTACGCGCTCAAAACCGCCGCCGTCGCCGCGCTCGCGTGTTTCCTCGCCTGTCAGTTCTTTGCCGAGGGGATCACGCGGCTTTTGCTCGAGCCCTCGAGCGCGATGTTCGGCTACACCGCGGGCGCGCTCAGGATTTTCTCATATTCGTTCCTGCTCGTGGGCTTCAACCTGTGCTCGGCGGGCTTTTTCAACGCCATGGAGCGTCCCGGGAGGGCGCTCGTCATCTCGGTCGGCCGCGGCATCGTCGTCATCGCCGCTTCGGTGTATTTGATGAGCGCCCTTTTGGGCGCGCGCGGGCTGTGGCTCGCGACATCCGCGAGCGAGGCGCTCGTGTTCGCCGTGAACGCCGCGCTCGTGCTGACGCTTTTTCTCAGGGATAAAACGCTGCGGTTCAACGAAAAGAGCCTTCGCCCGTAACGCGAAGGCCCTGTGAAAAGCGGAGCCTGATTCCCTTACATCGCGCGCGCGCCGCCGAGCTTCGCGCGCGCCTGCTCGTAATCCTTTTCAATGGGCAAAAAGTACGCGCTGACGATCATGATCACGGAAAGGACTGCGGGCGCCCAGCCGAGCATGAAGTTGATGACGCCGATCGCCGCGGGCGGCTGCGTCGCGAGGTTCGCGTCGTAGCCCGCTCTGGAAAGGAATATGGTGACCAGCTGCGTCGCCCCGGCGACGGCCAGCTTGCTGGCCAGGTTGTCGGCAGAGGCGATCATGCTGTCGATGCGCCGCCCCGTATCCGCCTCTATGATGTCCACGATGTTGTTGCGGTTCGTGTTGAACAGCACGAACGCAAACGTCACCGCGCAGCCGACGGTGACGGCGTTCAGGTAGATCGAGCCGGGCGCGGCGGGGGCGATGAGGAACCACACCTTGCCCAGTATCGCGATGAGCGCGCCCAGCATCATGGTTTTGCGCCGGCCGAGCTTTTTGTCCACGGTCCCTACGATGAACGAGGTCAGCAGGTAAGCCGCGAGGTATGCGGCCTGAATCGGCGTCGCCGCCGCGGTGCTGCCCAGCACGTAGGTGGCGTAATAGGTCAGGCAGGTCATGAGCAGCATGTTGATGACAAGGTAGCACACGATATAGATCGTGTTGTAGATCCAGGATTTGCACTTGACCAGCATGCCGACGAGCTTGAAAAAGCCCAGATGCTCGGTTTCCTCCGACACCTGCTTCACCCTTTCCTTGGTGGTGAAATAATGCGTCATGCTGCCGGATACGACGATCGCGCCCATGACGACGGCCACCATCAAAAAGCCGCGGCTTGCGGTATCCGGTATGAGGTTTCCCGTTTCGTCCAGCGCGCCGAACGCCTTGAGCAGGGGCAGGCAGGCCACGGCGCCGACCGCGGAGCCGATGCAGCCGCCGAGATTGCGAAAGACGTTGATGGACTTCCTGTCCGCGTCGCGGTTCGAGGCGAGCCCCGCCATGCTGTTGTAGGGGATGCCCACGAAGGTATTGAACACCTCGAAGGCAAGATATACCGCAAGCGAGAGTATGATGGCGAGCGTATCCGGCGCGTTGAAGTCCGTAAAGAGCAGCACCACCGTCGCCGCCCACGGGATCGAATACCAGAGCGCGAAGGGCCGCACGCTCTCGCCGCTCTTAAACCTGCGGTTGACGGCGAAATAGCCGATCAGCGGGTCGTTGAGCGCATCCCAGAGCATGCCTATGGTGAAAATGGTGCCCGCCCAGAAAATGTCGAGCTTGACGACGTTGGTCAGGAAGAACAGATAATACAGGTTCTTGAACTGGTATACGATGTTGTTCGCGCCCGAGAACGTGCAAAAGCCGAGCTTTTCGCCGAAACCGACGGTTTTCGTTGCCTGAAGTTCCTTCATGCGTCCACCAACCTTCCGCAAAGATTTGAATTTGTAAAGAAAGGAGGAAACGCCTTCGCGTTTCCATCCTGTTCCGAAGATCTTTCGGCGGGCACCCCTTCCCGCCACAGTCCCGATCCGATTGTCAATTGCCGCGTCACCCCTGCTGCGGCGGCTGATACTCGCCGGAGGTCCCGTCCCACGCGCCGGCGGCGGGCGCGCCCTCCGCGCCCTGATACGGCTGCTGGAACTGCGGCTGCTGCGGATACACGGGCTGCTGGTAAACAGGCTGCTGATAGGGCTGTTGCGGATAAACGGGCTGCTGATACTGCGGCGGCTGGTACGGCTGCTGGTATGGCGGCTGCTGGACGAAGTTGAAGCCGCAGTTCGCGCAGAACTTCGCGTCGGCGGGCACGGAGGAGCCGCAGCCCGGGCAGATCTTGCCCTTGGGGCGGCTGGCCTCCAGGCGGCGCGCTTCCTGCACCTCGTCGAACATGCAGGCCTGCACGAGGCCCATGAACAGCGGGAGCACGAGGCCGATCAGTATAGAGGCTGCGAACAGGACGATGTCGAAGAATATGCCCACATAGGGGATCAGCGCGAGCGCGGCGAGCAGGCCCAGGCCGAAGACGACGGCGAGGGGCGCGAGCAGATCGGCGAAAAGGAGCTTCCAGCGGTAGCCCTTGGTTTCCTCCATGGAAGCGCGAAGGGCGACGGGGCCGTCGTACTCGGGGCGCGTGAGCAGATAATAGGGCACGAAGCGGTAGGAGTAGATCTTGATGATATTCATGACGGGCACGGGAGCCCAGATGAACGTCCACAGCCACTGCCAGCCCATGGCGGCCACGGTCTTCCAGAAGCTCTTGAAGCCCGCGAAGAGCAGGTCGGAGTTGATTTCCTCGCCGTGGGAGCCGCGGTAGAACACGGACACCATGCCAAGGCCGAGCGTCAGCGCGATGGGGATGACGATGATCGGAAGCACGCCGAACAAGCATGCGAGCCCGACGAGCAGGCTTCCGAGCAGCGAAACGCCCCAGAGCCGGACGGGCTTGCGCATCAGTATGCCGAACGCTTTTTTATATGCGGATAAGACCATTGCGATACCTCCGTCAAATGATATGATATTTGCTAAAGTATATCAGAACAAGCGCGCCGCATCAATAAAAAACGCGCCCGAAACGGGGAAGATAATTGTCTTGCCATCGTCATTCGGGTGTGTTATAATGGACTGCGTTGGGCGGCTAAGCCGTTATGGTGTGATGAGAGTGGGTGATCCCGCTCTTTTATTTTGAGAAGCAGGGGGATGCGCCGGATGAAGGTCGCCGAGGCGGTCGAAGGCATCGTCAAAGGGAAAATCGAAGAGCTTGGCTTCGCGCTCTACGAGGTCGAATTCGTCAAGGAATTCGGCCAGATGAACCTCGTGGTCACCATCGACTCTCCCGAGGGCGTCAAAATCGAGGACTGCGAGCGCGTAAGCCGCGCCATAGAGCCGCTCATCGACGCCGCGGACCCGATCAGCGAGCCGTACTGCCTCGTGGTTTCGAGCGTGGGGCTCGACCATCCGCTCAAAAAGGATCGCGATTTCGTTCGAAACCTGAATCAAAAAATCGAGGTCAGGCTCTACAGGGCCGTCGATAAGAAAAAGGAGCTCGCGGGCAGGCTCGCGTCGTTCGACGCCGAAAGCTTTACGCTCGCGCTCGACGACGGACGGGAGATGCGCATACTTCGCAAGGAAGCAGCGCTCGTGCGCCCCCGGGTCGATTTTCGCTAAGCTGAACTAGATTGGGAGGAGAGAACATGAATTCCGAATTTATAGAGGCGTTGAACGCCATAGAGAAGGAGCGCGGCATCAACAAGGACGTGCTCATCGACGCCTTCGAGGCGGCTTTGGTCGCGGCTTACAAGCGAAATTACAACACCACGGGCAATGTGCGCGCCGTGGTGGACAGGGATACGGGCGAGGTGCAGATCTTCGCGAGCAAGACGGTCGTCGAGGTCGTGGAGAACCCGACGGTCGAGATATCCATCGAGCAGGCCAAGCGCATCAACACGCACTACGAGGTAGGCGACGTGCTCGAGGAGGAATCCAATCCCAAGAATTTCGGCCGCATCGCCGCGCAGACCGCCAAGCAGGTGGTCGTGCAGAGGATACGCGAGGCGGAGCGCGGCGTCATATTCGAGGAGTATGTCGAAAAGGAAAACGAGATACTCACGGCCATCGTGCAGCGCGTCGAGAAGAACGGCGTGTACGTCGAGCTCGGCAAGACGGACGGGCTGCTCGCCATGAACGAAACCATTCCGAACGAGGAGTATGGCACGAGCGAGCGCATCAAGGTCTACGTGCTCGAGGTGCGAAAGACCAGCAAAGGCCCGCAGGTGCTCGTGAGCCGCACGCATCCGGGGCTCGTCAAGCGCCTCTTCGAGCTCGAGGTGCCCGAGATCATGTCCGGCGTCGTGCAGGTCAAGTCCATCGCGCGCGAAGCGGGCTTCCGCACGAAGGTGGCCGTGCACTCGATCGATTCGCAGGTGGACGCCGTGGGCGCCTGCGTGGGCCAGAAGGGCATCCGCGTGGAGCGCATCGTGAGCGAGCTGCACAACGAGAAGATCGACATCATCGAGTGGGACAGCGACCCCGCGGTCTACATCGCCAAGGCGCTGAGTCCCGCTAAGGTGCTCATGGTCTACATCAACGAAAGCGAGAAGGCCGCCAAGGTGGTCGTGCCCGACACGCAGCTCTCGCTCGCCATAGGCAAGGAGGGGCAGAACGCGCGCCTCGCCGCCAAGCTCACGGGCTGGAAGATCGACATCAAGAGCCAGTCGCAGGCCGAGCGCGAGATGGACCTCTATGAGGAATCCCTCGAGCAGGAGGCGAACGAAGCCGGGGACGAGGGCGTTTCGGAGGAATGATGGCCGAGAAAAAGGTTCCCATGCGCATGTGCGTCGCCTGCAGGCAGATGACGCCCAAGAAGCAGCTCATACGCGTCGTGCGCACGCCGCAGGACGAAATCAGGCCGGACCCGACGGGCAAGGCTTCCGGCAGGGGCGCGTACCTGTGCCGAAATCCGCAGTGCCTCGAGCGCGCGAAAAAAACCAAGGCGCTCGAGCGGGCGCTCGAGCACAAGGTCGGCGACGAGGTGTTCGCCCTGCTCGAAAAGGAGATCGGCGTTGGCTGACGGGAAAAAGCTGCGCGGAGCGCTCGGGCTTGCGATGAAGGCGGGCAAATGCGCCGCCGGCGACTTCGCCTGCGAGAAGCTCATCAAGGGCTCCGGCGCGCGGCTCGCGCTGCTCGACGCGAACGCGAGCGATAACACGAAGCAAAGATACCGGGGCATGTGCGCGCGCGCGGGGATACCGCTCCTCGAAGTTGAGGATTTGGGCGGCGCGATCGGCAAGCCCGGCAGGATGATCGCGGCGGTGACGGATGAGGGATTCGCGAAGCTGATCCTCTCGGCACACCGGGAAAACGACACGGGGCAGAACGACACGGGGGTGGAATGATGGCAAAAGCGAAAGTCATGGACTCGGCCAAGGAGCTTGAAGCGCAGGCGCGCGACCTGTTCGAAAGGATCAAAAAGACCCATTCGGACATGGGCGGGACGCTTGCCGAAGTCAGGCGCTTCGAGGCTATGCTTATAGAAAAGGAAAAAAACGAGGCGCAGGAGCGCATCGAGGCGGAGCGCGCCGAAAGGCTCAAGGAACTGCTTGAGTCCGACCGCGATCACGCCTATCACGTCGGCGACGAGCCGGCCGGCCCGGAGCCCGCGCGGGAAGAACCCGCCGCGAAGCAGGAGCCCGCGCCCGCGAAGGCCGAGGAACCCGCGCCCGCGAAGG